>JBILWF010000440.1:0-3533 GCA_044370075.1 Chthoniobacteraceae bacterium
CGGGCATTCGTGGTGGTCTAGCACGATGACATCCACACCCTGCGCAGCTAGTTGTGCGATTTCGGAAACCGAGGATGTGCCGCAGTCAATCGCCACCAGCAGCGTCGGGGCATGCTCGCGTTTGCACCGCTCCATTCCTGCCGCACTCAGCCCGTAACCTTCCGCATCACGCAGGGGCAAAAAGCAGCGGACACGTGCTCCAAACTCCAGAAGTATTCTCTGGAGCAGCGCAAGCGAGGTAACCCCGTCGACATCATAGTCCCCGTAAAGCACGATGGTTTCACCGGCATCCACCGCACGCAAAAGGCGATCTACCGCCTGCTCCATGTCAGGCAGTTCGAAGGGATCCTCCAAACTGGCGAGCCGGGGCTCCAAATGCCGCTTGGCGGATTCAGGCGAGCGGAATCCCCTGCGCCAGAGCAGTTCGGCAATAGCGAGAGGCACGCGCAGAGAATCCGCCAGGGAACGGACCTCCCCCGGTTCGATGGGCTCCGGCAGAATCCAGCGCATAATGGTTTAGGCGCCCCCCCGGAGCCGCGCGATGGATTCCTCCAGAATCGCAAGCGCCGCGTCGGTTTCGGGGACCGTGTTGAAATGAGAAAATGAAAATCGCAGGCTTGAGCGTGCGTGTGCATCGCTCAAGCCCATGGCCTTGAGCACATGCGAGGGGTAGAGCGATCCTGTCGTACACGCAGAACCCGCCGAACAACACACGCCCCGCGCATCCAGCGCCATGAGAACGGCCTCCGAATCCACGCCATCAAACGCGAGGTTGGAGGTATTGGGCAGGCGGTTGTGCGGGTCGCCATTGACCGAAACATTCGGAATGCGCGCGAGCACGCCCCGCTCAAACCGGTCTCGAAGATCCCTCGCGTGGACCGCCTGCCGCTCGCGATGCAACCCCGCCAGTTCACACGCCTTTCCCAACCCGACAATCGAGGCTACGTTTTCGGTTCCTCCGCGGCGCCCCTCCTCCTGACCACCCCCAGTCATCCAGGGGTTAAAACGGCACTTGCGGTGCACATACAGCGCGCCAATTCCCTTGGGGCAATGCAATTTGTGTCCCGAAAGGGAAAGGAACTGGATGTGAGCCTGCGCGAGATCAACCGGCAGTTTGCCCACGAGTTGCACGGCGTCGGTGTGCAAAAAAACACCTTTCTTTCGCGTGATCTGCTGAATTTCCTCAAACGGAAAAAGCGTGCCCGTTTCGTTGTTGGCCCACATCAAGCTCACAAGAGCCGTATCGGGACGGATCGCGGATTCGAGCTCGGCCAGATCGATGCGACCGAACGAATCAACACCCAGCCAAGTGACCTCCACGCCGCGTTTGGCAAGCCGCTCACACGTCTTGAGCGTCGCCGAGTGTTCCACCCGGGACGTGACGATATGCTGGCGGTCCGGATCCAGAGAGAGGGCCGAATGAATGGCGGCGTTGGTGGACTCGGTGCCGCAGCTGGTGAAAACAATTTCAGCCGGCTCGCATCCCAGAAGCGTGGCCACACGCTGGCGAGCAAGAGCAATGGCATCGGCTACCTGTTTTCCAAGAGAGTACGCGCTGGAGGGATTTCCAAAGGCGTGCGTTAGAAAAGGCAACATCTCCTCCAACACCGCCGGATCCACCGGAGTCGTGGCGTTGTTGTCCAAGTAGATGAGGGAAGAATTGGGACTCATTTCAGGTGAACCGTGCAGCTTAATGTCTTTCGAGGCGCACGTCCAACCTGCGCTTGATCCCCCCTCAAATCCTGCTCTGGAGCCCGCTTGCCCTTGCCCGCGCAATCGCTGCACTTTCAATCGCGGCTTCGAAGCCATTCGGGGCGCAGCATGTGACGCAGCATCCGTTCGACATGCTTAGCCATCATGTCGAATTCCAAATTGACGAACGCCCCCGCGCGCAGTCCACCCAAATGGGTCACCTGCCGGGTGTGGGGAATGATCCACAGCGTGAAGGAATCCTCTCCCACGGCAGCCACCGTGAGGCTGATTCCATCCACCGCGATCGATCCTTTTTCCACAAGCAACTGCGCCGTGCCGGGGGGAATCGCAACCTCCAGTTTCCAATCCGCACCGGCGGGCTCGAATGCCAGGACTGGAGCCGTGCAGTCTATATGTCCCTGAACGAAATGTCCGCTGAAGCGCCCGGAGGCCGTCATGGCCCTTTCAAGATTCACCGGGTTGCCGTCACGCAGTTCTCCCAAGTTGGTGCGAGAAAGAGTTTCCGAAAGCAGATCGAAGCGGCCGCAACCAGGCAGACGTGCCGCCAGGGTCAGACAGCATCCGTTGACTGCGATGCTGTCGCCTAGAGCCGAGGAGTCGAGCATTTCGCCCGCACGAATCCACAAGCTGCGCATGCCCTCCGGACTGTGGGTCCAGCGTTCCACGCAGCCGGTTTGTTCAACAATGCCAGTAAACATGAGAGGAAGGGGGCAGAGAAGTTTCGGGGATTACGCCGGGACGCCGCATACCCTGCATTGCGTCAACGCGGAGCGGACACTTCGGCAGGAGGCTTTTGGGCATCGAGGGAAAGATCCACAGCCATGGATTCGGCGAGCTTTTCGGGCCACGCGGCATCCTCAAAGTAACCCGGGTTAATGTTCTGAAACAAACGCATACGGCGCACAAACTCGCGGTTTACCGCAGTGTCCTTCACCCCCAACTCGGGGTAACGCAGAACCGCACGCCGCTTGGACTTTTCGACTTCCTCGGCGAACTGCAAGGCGGCAACCAGTTTGTGAGCGGCCGTGCGCTTGGACGGCAAGGTCTCCGGCCCACTCTCCCCGGTCGCGGAAACCCCGGGGACACCCGGAGACACGCGAGCATTCCCGCCCGGTGCGTTCGCAGCGCCGGAAGTCGGCTCCGCCGCGGCGTATGGGGGATTATCGCTGCGTTCCGCGCGGAAAATCCAAAAAACGGCTCCCAGCAAAACACAGGTCAAAAAAAAAGCACCCACTGCCACCTTAACGAAAAGAAGAAGCGTTCGAAACATTGCCGGGAGAGCGGGCCGCTATTTCAAAAGATCCCCAAGAAGGGGAATGGGGATGGATACGCCGATAAAACCCGCCACGCCCATGACAAACCCGCCTCCCAAAAACACAAGGGCAACGGCCAGCAACCCCTTGCGCTCAACCAGAGCCGCTACGCCACACAACGCAATTCCCACGGACATAGCCGCGTCGGAAAGATCGAACTGATCCCCCTGCCGGTCGAGTTCCTCATACCGTTTTTCCCACCCCTCGACGTCCCGCTTAATTTCTTCCTTCTCCTTCTCGTAGCGCTCCACCTTCTGCGCATAGGACTCCACCTTTTTTGACAGGTCCCCAAGAGCCTCCGCGGAAGCAACCGGGCTCAAAGAACGCATCACCCGGAGCTG
The DNA here is from genome assembly GCA_044370075.1 of Chthoniobacteraceae bacterium. Taxonomy (GTDB): domain Bacteria; phylum Verrucomicrobiota; class Verrucomicrobiia; order Chthoniobacterales; family Chthoniobacteraceae; genus Chth-196. The sequence goes on from JBILWF010000440.1 coordinate 3,368, forward strand.
TTCAAGGGTCGATTCCGCAAGGTTTTGCTTGGTGCTTTTTGACTGAAAGTAAGACCATCCGTTAACTATTTTTGACTGCGCCTCAGCCATACCCTCGCTGATGTTGCCCTCCTTCACGCTGCAAAGGGCCATGAAAGTGCCGCCCAAGGCTACGGCGAGGGAAATA
>JBILWF010000441.1:0-3528 GCA_044370075.1 Chthoniobacteraceae bacterium
GAAAGCTTTTCCCAGAGCGTGACGCTTGCCTCCTGCAGGACGTCGTCGACGCTCTTCCAGTCGGGGAGCAGGGTGCGCGCGTAGGCGCGCAGCACCGGCTCGTGCTTCACGAGCAGACGGATAAAGTCGGCCTGCGCCAGCGGAGTTTCAGATGGGTCCGAAGGGGGCATTACACGGGCTTATTCGCCAAATGCGCGCAACCTGCCGATTTTTTTCACGCCCAGTGAAAGATGAACGCGAAATACCCGGCCCTGAGTCCGTTTCCATCCGCCTGCGCGGAGCGCAGATCTGCCTGAAGCCCCGTGCACGGCGCTTCTTTTTTCAAATCGTTCATTTTCTCTAGTTTGATGTTCCTGTTCTCCCGCTCTTCCGAACCCCTCTTCTGCGTGGCGTTCTCAAAACCCCACCGTAAAAGTGACTCCGCCGCGGAGGACACGCCGCCGATCCGCGTATTCCTGCTCGCCGTACAGGCGCAGCGAGCGCCGGTCCCCAAGCCCGCATTCCAACGACGCGCCGAAACGGAAAAAATCGGCGGTACGCCGTTCGCCCTCCGTGCTCCAGGGAACAGAGCCAGCGCCCTGCCAGTGCACCTCAAGCCGTCGCGGGTCTGTTGCAAAATCGTGGACCCAGGCGGCACTGCTGGTGATCCGGAAAGGCAACGGTCCCAGATGTCCCTCGCGGGAAAGGTCAATGCCCGTGCGGGTGAGGAATGTGCCGTTCGTTCTGGATTTCACGTCAACTCCCAGGGAACCGGCCCCGGACTCCCGGGCCTTATGCTGATGAACTCCCGCGTACGCCACCCGCATTGAGGGCACCAGTTTCCAACGACTCCCCTCCGGCGCCACCTGCGCCCCCACGCCGAGTTGCGCGAACCACTCGTGGCTCATCACGCGCGTCCGACTCGAGAGCCGCACCAACGATGGCACCCCAAACTCGTCGCTCACGGGCAGCGTTTGCGCGCGATTGAGCGTGTTCTCGGCCTCTCCCATGAAAAACACCCCGTCAACAAACATCCGTTCCAGCACCGGGCTGCTCAGATACATTCCAAGATGCCAACTCTCCGAGGCCATGGACGCGGCCAACCGCGGCATCTGCGACTGCCCCGTCCCCACCGCCCCGAGGAATCCAAGGGTCAACATCCCGATCTGCCGTTCCACCCCCGTGACGTTTCCCTGGGAACTGCGGGACAACGGACCCTCCCCGGGATTGCCGCTCGCATCACGGCTGCTCCAACTTCCGTACGCTCCGCTCCAAACAGTCCAATCGCTGCCCCGCCCGGAAAGTCCGCCCGCCGACCCATCGGACGACTGCGTCACCACGGCTGCTCCCAGAAGCGTGAACCGGTCCGAAACCGCCTTCTGCAGGTCCTGAAGGCGACTCAAGCCGAGCGAAAACACCTCCGTAAAGACCCTCGGGTTGAGTTGATCGAGTGTTGCCAGTACCTGCTCCCGGGTCTGCGACTGGTCGAGAACGTCGAGCACACTCCCCAAAAGAGGGTCCCGGGTGGAGAGCGACAAATCGAGGGCCTGCCCGATCCGCGCACGATTCCCGGCGGCTCCCAGGACGCGGTAGGGCACGCGTTGCACAAGAAGGCGCACCTCTTCGGAGAGCGTCGCCCCCCCCGGAGCACGCGAGGCGGCAAGCACCGTTCCCCCGTTTACATACTCCAAACTCGCCCTCAGAACCGCGCCGGAAAGCACGCCCTCAAAGGTGCCTGAAATCACCGCACCGATGGTCGAGGATACAATCGTGAACGCATTCGTCGCAAAGTCGGAGATGCGCCCCGTGGAGAGCCCCGTTCCTTTGTCGCCGCTCGGGCTCCCGGTGCTCTCCTTCGCATCCACGCGGACAGAACGGCTGATCTCCTGCACCGGCACCACATACCCGCCGGAAATCCGGAGGGACCCCGGCGTCACAGAGCCGTCCCTTTCCATGGCCGCCCCCACGACTTGCAGCAAATCACTTTCCCTGGCGCCGTGAAGCATCCGCAACTCCGCTTCGTAAATCGACCCCTTCTCGAACTCAAGCCGGCCCTGGATGCGTTGGATTCCCACCGAGTTTCCCGGTGCAACCCGGCTGCCCGCAGCCAGTTTCATCACACCCGAAAGAGTGCCGGATCCTTTGAGTATTTGTCCGCCTCCGAGCGTGGCACCCGTCGTCCCCACCCGGAGCACCGCGTCGGGTGCGCCGGTGCTGCCCACCACAAGCGTCCTTACTCCCTGAAGCGTCCCGAGGGCGTCGCCGAGTACAAGGGATCCGCCCTCGATCACGGCGTCCCCGGTCAAGCGCGTGGTGCGCAGGAGTTCCAGTGCACCCGAACCGCTTTTTACCAGCGCACTCCATGTTCCCCCTTGGACACTGACCGAACCTGAAAACACATTTGCCGCTCCAGTCAGGCTGCCAGAAAGTTGCAAAGTTCCGGTCCCCGCGATCCCCGCGTCCAAACGGGAAGCCCCCCCACGCAGCGCCAAGGCGCCACTCCCGGAAACCCAAAGCGGCACCGGCACCGGCATGGGCGAATCCAAGATCAAGACACCGCCACGTAAAGTCACCGACCCCGTTCCCAAAGCGCCTGCCGAACCCACACTCAAAGTTCCGCCGCTCAAAACAATTCCCCCGCCATGGGTGTTGCGCCCCGCGAGCCAAACCTGTGTGCCCGCGTCGATCCCTACCCATCCCGGCCCCGAAATATCGTTGGGGAGCACCAGACGGGACGCGGTTCCCGTTCCCAAAAACAAAGCGGCCGGGGCCAAAACATGGACGGACCCGGTCCCCAGCGCCCGCTCGTTGCCCACGCGCAAAGTCCCCTCCCTCACCGTGGTCCCGCCGGAGTAATCGCTCTGGGAACTGGAAAAAACCACTTCCGCAGAGCCGCTTTTTACCACACTTCCCCCGCCCCGGATCGCATTGCGAAGGGTCCCACCTTGGGAGATTTCGACCACCAGTTGGGCCGCTTCCGTCAAGGTCACGCTCCCCGTGCCCAACGCGTGTGTGCGGAGTGCCACGAGGGTTCCCTCTGTGACGCTTATCCCGCCCGCCCACGCATTCGAACCGGAAAGCGAGAGCACGCCGGCTCCGTCCTTGTGCAAAGATCCACTGCCGGAAATCACGCCCGCGAGGGTCAGGAATGCATCGGCCCCGGTGGAAATGCCGAGCGAACCCGTCACCTCGATCGCGTTCGGCACGGTCACCGCGGCATGGGCGAGAGTGAAAAATCCGCGGCCGATCCGCACCTTCCCCCGCGAACTCCACGTGCTGAGATCGATCCCCTCACCCGCGTTCAACACCACATCCGGAAACCGGTTTTTCCATGTGACCTCAAACCGGGGATCTAGACTTCTCACATTCGAGGCACCCGGGCCGACGATTTCCAAGTTTGGAAAATCCAGATTCCTGCCCACGTTGAACGCCAATTCCGCCCCCAGACCCAGATAGATTGTCCGAACCCGCCCGTCCTCCGCCGTGAGGTCCTCCCCCCCGATCACTGGAACCCCCACCCCGTTGCCCAGCTCAAGTCCCCCCCCAAAA
>JBILWF010000443.1:0-3516 GCA_044370075.1 Chthoniobacteraceae bacterium
ACTGGAAGGCATCCTCGCCCAGCCGATTCCGGAAGTTTACCACATCCAGAATCCGTAACCGCCCGTCCTCACCAGCCTCCGCCAGCGAACGGCCGTCGGGACTCGGACAGAGGGATACGGCGCGTTCCGACACAAAAAGGTGCTTGGGCTTGCCGCTCTTGAGCCCCCACTCCACGAGCGACCTCGTGTACTGAAGCCCGCGGGCACCCCCCTTTTTATCGCGGGGCACCAACACCAACTCCACCACCCGGTCGTCACCAATCCACTCGGCCGCCTTGCCTGTTTTGGGTGACTCCAACCCTGCCCGCTCACATTCAATCGCCACCTTTCCCGTCGCAACTTCTGCAATTAGACTGCCCGTCCACAGATACCGCCCCGAGGGACTCAACTGAAAGTTGGCGAAAGCATCCGCCGAAGGCATCGGAAATGCCGCCCGGCTCTTTTCGCGGAGAGTCCCGTTCTCCAGCACAAACTTGATCAAAACACCGTCCTCCGGAGTGGCCATTTTCCACACCACCAGGGTCTTTCCATCCCGGGAGGAGGCACACCGCCCGTCAACCACAGGGGGATCCTCTGGCGGAAACACGACCGCCTTGTCCCGCGCACGGGTGTCGCCCATCTCAAACAAGAAGTTTTTTTTATCCAAACGCGCGGTCACCACGCCATGAGGCTGGTCAATGAAAGCCACACTGCGATACCAGGTCGGCCGCCACACCCCGTGAGCCGGAACCGCCGGTTTGAAATTCCAAATTTTCAACTGCCTGCTCCGCATCACCATCAAAGCGCTCGTGTAAGAGTGGGCAAACAGCTTCCAGTCCGAGCTCCGGAGTCCCTCCATGGCTATGGGAACGTCAAAGACGCGATCCCCGGTTTCATGGTCAAAAAGCCCCATCCACGCCTGGTCCTGTTCCACCACGGAGAGGGAGGCCAGCAACTGCAGGGAGCGCACAAAGGCGATGGCACGCGTGTCCGTCAGCTCCTTGTACAACGGAAACACAGCCGCCTTGGCCTCCTCACGGATCAGTTTGCGGCAGATCCCGCCCGAAAGGGAGAAAATGTAGTTTCGATCCCGCTGCGGTGACGTCAACCACTGCGTCCGGCCCACCAGGGATTCCCGTGGATCGAGGGGAATTGCCATCTTCTGCGGCTCGCCCACAACGCCTCCGCTTCCCGCGTGCAAGGTTGTCAAGCCCAGCAGCGGGTTGGATGAAGCCAGAAGAATTACATCATTTCTCTCCCAGTGAATGTCGCTCCGGGCCGGTCCGTTCCTCAGCCAAAGCTGTTTGCCCGTCTGCGCATCCAGACAGCGGACTGCGTGGCCATCCCCTCGGTTTTGGCTGCAGTAAGCCAGAAACTGTCCGGACGGGCTAAACACCCACCGGCCTCCCGGTTCCTGATAGGGGATCGGTGTATCCGAGGTGACGATGAGCTCCCCCTTGGCGTTGTAGATCTCCACCCGCGCCTCTGCAACCGGCCCCACCCCGGGAGGAGAATTCACAGCCACCGCCGGAGGCTTCGTCCTCCGTAAAACAGCAAAACATTTGGTCCCATGCGAGTGCGTGAGCCCGGGCAGTAAATCTCCGGCGGGGATTTGAAACATATTTTTTTGCACCCCGGTTTTGGAAGACAGAGAGCGAATCCATCCATCCTCCTGAAGCGTGTAGAAGATCCCCTCTTCAGAATACAACGAGCTCACTCCGATCCATTCCTTTCCATCCTGGGCGTCCACGGTGAGATCCGCGCCGTCTGCCACGTGCGACCAAAAACGCCAGTTTTGGCGGCGCAAATCGTCGGGCACGCCGCCGAGCGCCCGCAACATTTCGCCGGGATTAAAGTTTTTGAACGCAGCCTGGGTCAGTGCGATTTGAGCCTTGGCTGCCGAATTGCGGGATTCCGCCCGGTCCCGCAGCGCATTCTGGTGCTCCTCACGCGCCTTGCGCTCATTCTCCGCAGCGAGGCTGGCTTTCTCGGTGGCAATGGCCTCCTGTTTGAGGGCGCGCGCCTGCTGTTCCCGCGCGAGGATCTCGTTGTGCCGGGCCGCCCGTTCACTCCGCACCAACACCACCCCGGAACTCATCGCCCCCAGAAGCGACAAAATCAAAATCGCGCAAACCGCCTTGTTGCGTTTCATCAACAGCCACGCCATCCGCACAAATCCCGCATCCTCCGCACTCGTGGCAAAGCCCGACATGTAGGCGTCCACGTCCGACTCCAAGTCGTCCACCGTCTGATACCGGTCCTCCCGGCGCAACGCCATCGCCTTCATCGTCACCGCGCGCAACGCCTCGGGAACGCGGCGGTCCATCGGCTGGGGCTCCCCGAAGGAGGCGGGCCCCAACACGCGGTTGACGGTTGTTTTTGTTCCCCGCGCGACCTTTGAAAGAATCTCCTCCACGTCCCTGCCCTCCACCGGAGGACGCAGCGTCAGGATCGAATACAGCACCGCCCCGAGCGCATACACATCCGAGCGCTCATCCAAATCCTCCACCACCCCCATCGCCTGCTCCGGCGACATGTACTGCGGGGTACCCTCGATCACACGCATCCCGGAAACCGCCTCCTCCTCCACAACCGCACGGGCGCCAGAACGCAACCGCATCGCCAGTCCCCAGTCCATCACCAAAACCTCGCCAAACTCCCCAATCATGACGTTGCCGGGCTTCAAATCCCGGTGGATAAACCGACGCGAATGCGCAAACGCCAGCGCGTCACACACCTTCCGGAAAATGCGCAGCAACCGCTCCCGGGGATACTCCTTCTTGGTCTGCTCGTCCCCTTCGCGAACCCTCTTCAAAATCGAATAGAGCGTCGTGCCCCGCACCAGCTTCATCGCGTAAAAAGGACGCCCGCTCGAATCCTGCCCCATCGCATACACCGGCACGATGTTCGGATGCGCCAACCGCGCCAGCACCCGCGCCTCCCGGTCAAACGCCTCCGCTCCCTCCGCCCCCGAAACCGTGGCCACCTTCACCGCCACCTCCCGCTCCAGGAGCGGGTCCTGCGCCACATAAATACGCCCCATCCCGCCGCGCGCAAGCTCCTGCCCCAGCCCGTAGGAAACCTCCACCGCCAGACACCGGTCCGCATCCCCCTCCGTCTGGATCTGAATCGCCAGCGTCGGAAAGTCCGTCTCCTCCGGAAACTCCCCGCCAGCCCCACCCGCCCCCGCCAGAACGCCACCTTCCGCGACACGCAGGCCAGGTTGCTCCCGCAAAAAATCAGTGCGCTGAATGGTTGACGTCCCGCAACTCATCGTCCGCGGCCCGTCCTCCGGCGCCGAGGGATCCCGGGTCAACGTGAGCGACACCCCGCCGAGCGTCAGGTTCACCGGCGCATACACCCGGCGCACCCCCTCCAGCGGAACCCCGTTGAGCACGGTTCCCTTCTTGGGCGCGAGAACCGCCACCTCCACCTGATCCTCCAGCAGCGTCAGCCGCAGGTGTTCGGCGGCCACGGACTCGGACTTGAATACCAGCGAACATTCCGGACTCGAACCCAGCGTCCAAACACCCCGCG
>JBILWF010000444.1:0-3509 GCA_044370075.1 Chthoniobacteraceae bacterium
AGGGTTTCATCCGGCGGAGCGCTCCACAGGAAGTAGGAGAGCCGCGACACGAATTCCAATTGATTCAGGAGGCGGGGTTTGCCTTCCTCCCCGAATTCCTGAAGGTAGAGAAATCCGGGCGAGGCCAGAATCACGCTCATTGGGGTGCGAATGGCCACATCGAAGCTTTCCCCCGCCTGAACCCGCGCTTCAAACACCACGAGGAGGCGGTCCAGAAATTCCGGCTCCGGCCTCTTCCCACGGAAAGCGCGCATGGCGAACTGCTCCAAAACCTGGCGGGCTTGCGTTTGTCGGGCCTGGGGCGAAAGCGTCGCGGGGGTGGCGGGTTGCGCGCGGGCTTCCGGCGGCTTGGGGGCGCCTGCCGCGGCGTAGGCCTTGTTTTGCACGGGGCCCTCCAGTTCCAGCCAGTCAATCCAGAGCGCGGGTTTGGGCCATTTTCCAGTCTTCTGCTGCACCTCCAAACCGAGTTTGCAGTCCCTGCCCCGGCCGGTTCTTTCCCGGAGCAAAAAGGTCCGCACACCGTCCGGTTCGATGTGCACGGGAATCTCGAGAATCTGCGGACGGTCCACCGTTCCGGAAATCTGGAGCGTGGCAAACGGCTGAAAGGAGGCCTTTGCGCTGTTTGGGTTTTTGGGGTCTGCATGCCCAACCTGCATAAAGCGCCGCTCGGGTTCGGAATCCTCCAGAGCTCCGATGCGGACCCGCAGCAGGTAGTCGCCCGGAGGCCAGTCTTTTTGGGCGTCAATTTTCTCCAGCGTGTGCGAGTAACAGAGGGTCAGGTAGGTGCCGCTCTCTTTTTTGGGGAGGTTGAGGTAGTCCCGGTCGACATCCGTTTTCCAGTACTGTGTGCGGTGAAAATCCGCCTCGCTCGCATCGGGAAATCCAAAGTCCTTCGGGTTGGGCTCCGGCTTGCGGACCGACCACTGGATGTAGAAACGCGCGGGCACGGCTTTCACCGTGGGCAGTGCGCGGATCTCCTCGACCAGCTTTTGGTTTTCGGGCAGGGCGGCAAGCTTGTCCACCGCAGCTGTCCACTCCAGATACTTCGCCTGCCGCGCGTCCGTCTTTTGGACCGACTTGGAGATCTGATCGTTCACCTCGCCTTCCGGTTCGCGGTGCACGCTGAAAAACCGGGTTCCGGTCTCAAGCCTGGCAAGGGAATGATCAATCGCTTTGCGGCCCAACTCGAGATAGCGCTCGAACTGGTCTGGGGACATGAACAGGGCGGATCCCACGGTGTCGAAGGTTCCCGCGCCGCCGTCCGCGGGAAGGTCCTGGGTGTCCACGCGCACTCCGAGCAGGTCGCGGATGGTGTTCTGGTATTCGCGCCGGTTCAGACGCCGGATTGTGATTTTCCCGCCCGTGTCGGAGAGCGCCTTGCGGGCTATGACGAGGGTTTGGGAGAGATTTTCGAGGAAATCGGACTTTGCGTTTTTGGACGGCTGGCGGGCGTCATCCGGGGGCATTTCCCCCGAGTTGATTTGCGTGAGAATCTTCTGCCACCGGTCGGCGGATTCGACGGAGTCCAGCGCGAACGAGATGTCGTCCAGGCGCAGTTTGCCCTTTTGTTTTTGGGCTCCGTGACACTCCACACAATACTCCCGGAAAAAGGCGCGCTGTTTTTCATCGATGCGCGCCGAGGGAACCTTCGGGTGTCCAGGGGCTGGAGCACACATGGCGTTCCGTGGGAGGGCGCAGAGGGCGAAAAACAGGCTCAACACGCAAGGCAGTGCGGCAATCTGCCGCGCGGAGAGGGGTCGGTGCGGAGCGGCGCAAATTCTCGGCATATTTATTCGGGGCGTTGGGGGTATGGTCTTTGAGCGGAAAAGAACCGCGGAGAGGCGTCGTCTTACTTCGACAAGCGGTGACGGGGGGGCATTCGCGCTTGCGTCCGCGCGCCGGGGCGCATCCGTTCAGGCGACGAGGTTCGGGAGGGTGCCCGTGCTGTCGCCGTGGCGGGGTACGGAAACGCCAACCCCCTGCAAAAGCGTCAGCCAGAGGTTGGAAAGGGGAGTGTCCCTGGGCAGGACAAAGTGCTCGCCGAGCCGGATGGAGGCGCCGCCGCCGGCAACGATGGTCGGGCAGTTGTCGAGGGAATGAACGCTTCGGATGTTGCCGCCAAACACGAGGCAGGTGTGGTCAAAGAGCGTGCTTCCATCGGGTTCCCGGAGGGATTTGAGGCGGTCCAGCAGACCGGCAAGCAGTTCGCTCTGAACCTTGTCCCGCTTTTGGGAGGCTTCTCCCGTGGGCAGTCCCAGCGTGTAATGGCTCATCGAATGCGAGTCGCAGGGGGTCTTGAGGTCGAGCCCCTTGAGCAGGGCGCCCACCGGCTGGCGGTAGGTGATGATCCGGGTGCTGTCGGTTTGAAGTGCGGCGACCGCGAGGTCGTAGAATGCCTTGATTTGTTCGGCCCCGCTGAGACCGGCGGGCGGTTCGGGAAGGGGGGCTTTCGCCTTCGGCGAACCGCTCCATTTCTCCTCCTTGGAAAGGCGCATCTCGATGTCGCGGATGCTCTCAAGATATTCGTCCACCTTGTCGGAATCCGTTTTTGTGATGCCGCGTTTGACGCGTTTTGCATCGACCAAAACCGCGTCCAAAATGCTCCGCTTTTGGGCAAAGAGGGCCTGGCGCTCGGCCGGGGAGCTTTTTTCCTCCGAAAAAAGGCGCTGGAAAGCCGCGCCCGGGCTGTCGATGCCCGCGATCGGTTTGCCCTGGGCATTCCAAGCGAGGGAGAGGCCCGGGCCGTGCCCGTCGGCGAGTCCGGTGCTGGTGCTGAAGTGGAGGGAGCTGTACCGGGTGTCGGCACCGAGCACCGCGGCGGCGACCTGGTCGGCGCTGATGCTGTTGTGGAAGTTTTGTCCCGGCACCCCGTACCGGTTGGCGCCGGTGAGCCAGAAGGTGCTGCCCCAGTGCCCCTCGGTGTTGAACTTGTTTGAGAGGCCCTGAATGAAGGAGAAGTTTTTCTGGTGGCGCGCCAGAGGCTGGAGTCCCTCGGGAAGCGTGTAGTTGGCCCCCGTCTGTTTCGGATTCGGGTACCATGTTTCCTGGGTGACGCCGAAGCCCATTCCCAGAAACAGCATGCGCTTGGGCGGGGAGATTTTTTTCTCGGCGGCATCAGCCCGCCATCCGAGGGATTCCAGGGCGGGGAGCGCGATGAGAGTGCCGGCTGCGCGCAGAAAGTGGCGGCGTGGGATGGGGGGGGTCACGGGATGCGAAGGGGCTGGGGTTTGGACTGGGTGAATTGTTCGGATGGCGCGTGGGGAACCCGCGTGTTGCACTGCACCTCCAGCGCGTATTGTTCCCCGAACCCGGCGGCGGCCGCGCCTCCGGATTCGGGTTTGAATGCGATGAGGTGGACGACGGCAAAATCCGTTTGGGGATGGAGGGTCACAACGCTTCTGAGGGTTCTGGTCGAAGAGGGCGAGCCTCCCCGGGTTTCGAACTGGTTTGAGGCGTAGGAAAGCGCCTCCTGGCGGCTGTGGAGGGGCCAGTCCTCCGCGATGGAATCG
>JBILWF010000445.1:0-3506 GCA_044370075.1 Chthoniobacteraceae bacterium
ATTTTTGGGAATGCGGATGCGGTTGGCGGCGCCGGAGAGCGGATTGTGCATCAGATGACCCGCCGCGACGCACCACTCGAGAAATGCTTTGAGCATTGCGAGTTTGGTTTGCTGGGTGGCGGGACTGAATCCGTTGCCTTGAATGAAGGGAACGACGTTGTCGCGCGCTACTGCGCTCACCGAGGGGACGGCTGCGAAGAAAACGTCGAGTGTGGCGATGGACTGGTTGATGTACTTGGAAGTTCGCTTAAGGCGCAGGAGTTCCTGTCTGTAGGCGTTGAGGAGTTCTGCGGGAGGGGGGATAATTTTCCGTTCCTCGTAGGTTTCGAAAAACCACTGGAAGACATCATCGAGGGTTTTGCCAGTGCCCTCGAGGCGGGCCATCCATTTTTGCAAATGGGGGGGATATTCTGGCGTTTGAGGAATGAGGGAGAGCACGCCTTCGGCGGACGCCTTGGATCGGGCGAGGACGAGTGCTCTTTGTGCATCCGCCTTGTTTCGGAAAGTGTGACGCAGCCAGCGTCCCCCAACGATGCCTAGGTCGAGTTGATAGACGATGGTGCCGGAGGGATTTTTTCTGGCCCGAATTTTTACAGCGGAAAGCTAGCACAAAGCAGCCTCGGATGTGACGCAAATGTGACGCCCAAAACGTCACATGAGGGCTTTTTTAGGCTCTTTGTGGCACAGGAAAAGGCGCACGAAGACGAAGCTGTTTCCGGTCTAGGTCCCTGATCTTCAGCGAGAAGAGAGGGAGCCAGTGGTCGGGATTGAGCCGACGACCTGCTCATTACGAATGAGCTGCTCTACCACTGAGCTACACTGGCTTGTTTTACCTCTAAACGCAGATCCACGCCGCACCGCCCGCTCCGACGAAATCTTTAGTTCGAGACGCGCACAAGCTCAAGGCGTTTTTTATAACGTACCAGCGCCACCCGCCCCGATTGACACGGCAGAGAAACGGCGCTCCCCCTCCCATTCGAAACTCCGGAACGCCTTAGCGCTCCGGCATCGTTTCGGACAGCGGGCGTTCCCCCCGCAACAGGCGCCCCGCCTCGCCGCTCAACCACAAATAGTGGTCCGACGGCACATCCGACACGTCAACAAACGGGCTCTCCCCCGCCGGTCGCTCGCCCGCGCATTTCATCACCGCAGTACCCTCGTCAATTTCATCAAACATCGCCACGTACAGGGTCTTCGCCCCAGCCCTCACCGCCTCCACCGCTTGCTTCCAAAAAAAACGCCCCCCCAGTCTGGGAATGGCATCCAGCGCGGCGACCTTCCCCCGAGACTTGGAAAGATTGTGCCAACTGAATCCCGGGAAAATCACGGGCAAATACGCCTTGCCCGCTTCCCGACACCACGCGATGTCCTTTTTCCACACGTGCTCGGCAATGCTATCAACGTCCACAGGGCGTGCCATGCGTCCCACGGTCCAAGGGCTGAGGATGTCCGCCTCGCGGAGCAACGCGTGGAAAGCAGGGTCGCTTTGGGCATCCCGCTTTGCCTCGCGCCAAAAAGTGGGAATTCCAAGGAGAATGGATGCACCCGACTTTCGAAATTCTGCGAGCAAACGGCCCCACTCGCTCAGCGCGGCGGGTTGGTTCGCAAATCCCAATCCATACAAGGCAACGAGCGGCTTCCCGTTGTGAAACTGGGCGCACGCATGCGCCGCCCAACCGCTGGATAAAATCGACCGCCAATCCTCCGCGATGAGCGCAAAGCGCTCGGGACTCAGGTTGGTGAGATCATACATCACCGCGAGGGATCGATTTTCCGCCACGGCCGCCTCCACGCAGTGCCCAAGAACCACGTCGGCAGCCGCCCTGTTCCGCGCAGACACAAGCTCGGTTCCAAAGCGCTGCAACAGCGCACCGTCGATCCCGTATTCCCGCATCCATCGAAAATGGCGGCGCACCGTCTCCGGGTGCATGCTCGAAAACAACTCGGCCGTTGATCCGTCCGCAAAACGAAACGGCGAGGCAAAGCGCTCCTGCGGGCCGAATTCCGACAGGTCGGGCCAGAGGTCGAACGTACACGAACCCGGAGCGAATTTTTTTCCGGGGCCAAAGTGCACCCACCCGAGGTTGCTCGAGTCTCCATCCGCGCGGAACCAGCCCTGATAACCGCACACCACTTTGCCCTCCAAACTTTGAAACTCGCCGCAAACACCGCAGTAGGCAAACACCAGGAAGCCTGCCAAAGCCAACGCGCAACGCGAGCGCCAGAACATTCGTGCATGGTTGAGCATGAGGCGCGTTTTCTAAACATCCCACGCTCAGCCGTCACCCGAAATGGAACCTTTGTTCAAAGGACCATCCGGCCCCCGATGGGTGTGCTCGAAAAGACGCGTCGCTCGGTCCAAATTCCACCGAAGGCTTGCACGCCGCTCTGATATCCTCCCCGCGGGGCGCCGCGAAGGGGAATGCCAGAAAGACTGAATTCTACGGCTTTGGCTTTTTCGATTCCAGTTCGGCGACGCGCACCCCCGCCGATTCCATCACGAGACGCTGAAAGACATCCTTCGGCTTGCTGCTGTCGGGAACCAAAACGCTCTGGACCAAATACACCGTGACGATCTCCCGCTCGGGATCGATCCATCCGTTGGTTGCGTACGCGCCCCCGTGTCCGAAGCTGCCGACGGGCATCATGGCGCAGGGACGCTGTTTTTCGAGATTCACCTGCCATCCGCTCGCATAGCCCTGAACCTTCTCTCCTGTGGTAACCGGGCGCGTCATCTCGGCGACCGAGGCCTCGGAAAGAATGCGCACCCCGTCGAGCGTTCCCCGGTGCGCAATCATCGCGTAAAAACGACCCATGTCTTTCGCCGTGGAGAACAAACCTCCCGCAGGCTCCACCCGGTGGTGCACGCTCGCATCCGCGGTCACAAACGGATTGTAAGCGGCGACGAGATGGCCGCTTTCATCATCGCGCTTGTAAGTCTTCGCAAGCCGCGTGCGCTGCGATTCCGTTGGCGCAAACGTTGTGTCCTTCATCCCGAGCGGGTCAAAAATTCGCTTCTGCAAAAAGTCCTCGTACTTCATCCCCGAGACCATCTCCAGGATGCGGCCGGCGACGGTGGGTCCGAATCCGTATTCATAGGAACTCCCGGGATCAAAGGCCAGCGGCGCGGACAAAAGTGACGCGACATAGGCTTTGGGCGACATAGCCCCATCGGTCGCTTTTCGAGCGGGAATCGCGATGCCCGCCGTATGACTCAACAGCATCCGCAGCGTGATGGGCTTGGTCGGAACGGACCCGTCCTTGAGCTTCATCTTGGCCAACTCCGGCATCCACTGGGAGGCGGGCGCATCCAGCGACAGCTTGCCTTCCTCCACCAAAATTTGAATCGCTGCGCCGTTGATCGACTTAGTCATGGAGGCAATCCAGAACAACGCATCTTTGCCCATCGGCGCGTTTCTATGGATGTCAGCGGCACCCACCGCCTCGTGATGGACGACTTTCCCCTTCTCCATCACCAGCGTGACAATGCCCGCCGCCTGCTTTGC
>JBILWF010000025.1:0-10878 GCA_044370075.1 Chthoniobacteraceae bacterium
CCCATCTTGTTGCGGATGCGCATGGGGTAGCGCAGGTTTTTGATCCCCACCCGGTCGATCGCAATTTGGCGGTGGTCGGGTTCGTTCTGGGTGTCCTTGAGGTGATGCAGTTCGGTGGGTGGCATGCGGGTGTCGGAGGTGCGCGGAGAGAGACGTCCGGTCAATCCCGGCGCAGAATGGTGGGGCGGCGTTGATCTTCGCGGGAGCCCGGGAAGTCGAGGTTGAAATGCAGTCCGCGGCTTTCCTGACGCAGCAGGGCGGAGTCGACGATGAGGGAGGCGACGGTGCACAGGTTGCGCAGTTCCAGCAGGTCGGTGGTGACTTTAAAGTTCCAGTAAAACTCCTGAATTTCCCGCTCCAGATTGCGCAGGCGGGTTGCGGCCCGCTGAAGACGTTTGGTGGTGCGCACAATCCCGACGTAATCCCACATCAGGCGGCGGATTTCGTCCCAGTTGTGGTAGACCACCACCAGTTCGTCGAGGTCCTGTGCCTCACCGCTGACCCAGTCGGGGAGGGGGAAGTTGCTGCGTCCGTTGAGGGGGTCCTGCGGGCGGCTCTGCAAAATCGCCTCGTGGCAGCGGTGGGCGACGACCACCGCTTCGAGCAGGGAGTTGCTCGCGAGGCGGTTGGCCCCGTGTAGTCCGGTGCAGGCGACTTCGCCAATGGCGTAGAGCCCCCGCAGGGTGGTTGCCCCGTCCACGGTGGTTTGAATGCCCCCGCACTGGTAGTGGGCGGCGGGCACCACCGGGATGGCCTGCCGGGTGATGTCGATTCCAAATTTGAGGCAGGTTTGTGCAATGTTTGGAAAGCGGTCCCGGATGAATTCGGCCGGTTTGTGGGAGATGTCCAAATACATGCACCGTGCGCCGGTGCGTTTCATTTCGGCGTCGATGGCGCGGGCTACGATGTCGCGGGGGGCGAGCTCGGCGCGCTCATCATAGCGGTCCATGAAGCGGCGGCCCCGGGGGTCCACGAGCTTTCCGCCCTCGCCGCGGACGGCTTCGGAGATGAGAAAGGAGCCCGCCTCCGGATGGTAGAGGCAGGTGGGGTGGAACTGGATGAATTCCATGTTGGCGACGCGGGCTCCGGCGCGCCAAGCCATGGCCAGGCCGTCGCCCGTGGCGATGGAGGGGTTGGTGGTGTAGAGGTACACCTTGCCGCATCCGCCCGTGGCCAGAATGATGCGGTCGCTGCGCAGAGTCTGGACGCTGCCGTCGGCCTGGTTGAGGACGTAAACCCCCAGCACCCGGTCTTCGCTGGCGAAGCCCAGTTTGCTAAGGGTGATCAGATCGATGGCCATGTGGTGCTCGAGCACCGCGATGGACGGGTTGCGCGCAATGGCTGCCAGAAGGGCGCGTTCGATTTCCCGTCCGGTTACGTCCCGCGCGTGCAGGATGCGGCGCATGGAGTGGCCGCCTTCTTGGGTGAGGGCAAAATCGGGTTTTCCGGAGCGGGCGGGCTGGTTTCCGGGGTGGGATTGTGCGTCGAACTGCACGCCAAGCGCGATCAGTTCGCGGATGCGCGCCGGTCCCTCGGAGACGAGGGTGCGCGTGGCGGCCTCGTCGCAGAGGCCGGCCCCGGCGGTGAGGGTGTCCTGCACATGGAGCTCGAAGGAATCCTCGGAACTGGTGACGCAGGCGATCCCGCCCTGGGCGTAGGCGGTGTTGGACTCCGCGCGGTCCGCCTTGGTTACCAGGGCCACGGTGCCGTGTTCTGCGGCTTTGAGTGCGAAGGAGAGACCGGCGATTCCGCTGCCGATCACCACGTAGTCGTAGCGGGTCATCAGCCCTGTATTATGAAACAGCATATCTGATAAAGGCAACCCCCCAACAAACCGCGGGGGCCCCTGTAAAATCAAAAGATGTCACACTCCGGCAAAAATCCTGCTACACATTGGCGGCTCTGGATATGTCTGTGATACAATCGCTCTTTGGACGGGACGACCGCTTCTTCAAGCTTCTGGATGAAAGTGCCGCGTGTGCAGCGAGTTCCGCTGAGATTATCGGACGCCTCAGCGCCCAGATCGACAAGGGGCCGGCGGACCAAATCCTCACCGAACTCGCCCAAAACCGCCGCAAACACAAACGGATCTCGCAGGAGATCACCGAGGGTATTTGCAAAACCTTTGCCACCCCTCTGGAGCGTGAAGATATCGAGGCGCTCTCCAGCGCGCTCTACAAGATTTCCAAGACAGTGGAAAAGACCGGCGAGCGCCTGACGCTTTGTCCGCCGGGAACCCATGCGGAGACCGTGGGCCGGCAGGTTTCCCTGTTGAACCAGGGGACGGCCGTTCTTGCGCGGATGGTTTCGGAACTGCGTTCCAAGGCGCACGGCGAAAAGATCCGCGAGCATTACGAGCGCATCCAGGCCATCGAAGGGGACGCAGACCGGGTTATGAACGAGCTGCTCTACGAACTCTATCACGGGCAGGCGGATGCCCGCTCGGTGGTCTTCTTCAAGGACATCTACGAGCTGCTGGAGAAAGGCGTGGACCGCTGCCGGGATGCCGGCGCGGTGCTCTTCCAGATCGTGTTGAAAAACTCCTAGGGGCGTAGGCCCCGCATTTATGGGACTTTTGCTTACGGTTCTCTTTGTTGCCCTGGTGTTTGAATACATCAACGGCTTTCACGACACGGCCAACTCCATTGCAACGGTGGTTTCCACCAAGGTGTTGCACCCGCGGCAGGCCATTTTCCTGGCCACGGTCACCAACCTGCTCGGGGCGCTGGCGGGAACGGCGGTTGCCAAAACCATCACCTCCGGGCTGGTTGACTCAAAGTTCGTGGGCAAGGAAACCATTGTTTGCGCCCTGCTCGGGGGAATTGTGTGGAACCTGATCACCTGGTGGTTTGGGTTGCCCTCGAGTTCTTCGCATGCGCTGGTGGGGGGATTGTGTGGGGCCACGCTGGCTTCGGCTCAGGGAGATTGGGCGGCCATTATCTGGCAAAAAACGGTGCCTGACGCGCCTTGGTGGAAGTTCGGGGGCATCCTTTACAAGGTGGTGGTGCCGATGGTGCTCTCGCCCCTGATCGGCCTGATTGCGGGCTTTTTGATGATGTCTCTCATTTATCTGCTCATCCAGCGGATGCGTCCCAGTTTCATTGGAAGTGTGTTTGGAACGGGGCAGCTTCTGAGCTCCGCCTTCATGGGATGGAGTCACGGAAGCAATGACGCCCAAAAAACGATGGGCATTATGACGCTCGCGCTGGTTCAGGCGACCCAGGCCGGGACCCTCGAGGGAATCCCCGACCTGTTTTCCTTTCTCAAAATCCAGGGGGCTCCCGGTCAGGACGTGGTTCCGCTCTGGATCAAGGTGGTGTGCGCCATGGTTATGGCTGCCGGCACGGCAGCAGGCGGATGGCGCATCATTAAAACCATGGGCCATAAGATGGTGAAAATGCGCCCCGTCCACGGCTTTGCGGCCGAAACCACGGCGGCCAGCGTCCTGAGCGTTGCCGCGCACTTCGGGATGCCGGTCTCCACCACGCATGCGATTACCACCAGCATCATGGGAGTGGGCTGTGCCAAACGCTTTTCCGCGCTTAATTTAAACGTGGTCCACCGGATTCTTTGGGCGTGGGTTCTGACACTGCCCATCACGGCCCTGCTCGGCTGGCTCGCCCAGCGCATCTGGACCCTCGCCTTCGCCTGAGCATCCCCGCCGTATGCCCGTTTGCGGAGCCTGCCTCCGGTGAACCCCGGGTCTTACCGGGGCGTTTGCGCTCGGTTCCCGTCCGCACCTTCTTGAAGTTGCCGGAGTGCGGCATGCAGCGCGCGGATCTGCTCCTCGCTGTGCCGCGCCGTCACCGTGAGACGCAGTCGCTCGGCCCCGCGTGCCACGGTGGGATAGCGGATGGCGGGAACGCGGAACCCGCGCTCTTGAAGCGCCCGGCTCCATTCCAGCACGCGGGCGGGGCCGGGAACAGATACGGGAAAAATCGGGCTCTCCGCAGGCGAGGGTTGCTCAAGAAGTCCGGAGAGGCAGCGCATTTTGGCGTGAAGTTCGGAGCGTTTCCGGTGTCCGGCCTCGGAGCGCATCCATTCCAAAGCGGCCAGCGCCGCGCAGACTGCCGCGGGCGGTGGGGCCGTCGAATACACAAACGAGCGGGCGCGGTTGATGAGCCAGTCTATGAGCGTCTGCGAACCGCAGATGTACCCGCCGGAGCAGCCAAACGCTTTGCTCAGCGTGCCCATGTGGATGTCCACCTCCCGGTCCACGCCCGCTTCGGCCGCAATGCCGCGTCCTTCCGCGCCGAAAACGCCGGCGGAATGTGCCTCATCCACGAGCAGGGCGGCGCCGTACCGGTTTTTGAGGGCGACTATTTCGCGCAAAGGAGCCCGGTCCCCGTCCATGCTGAAGACTCCCTCGGTGACCACCAGAAGCAGGGCGTGCGGTTTTTTGAGGCGGCTTTGGCGCAGCAGGGCCTCGAGCCTTCCGAGATGGTTGTGGGGAAAAACCCGGATTTGTGCCCCTGAAAGACGCGCCCCGTCGAGGAGGGATGCATGGGAGAGTTTGTCCAGAATGACGGTGTCGTCCTTGGTGAGGAGGGCGCTGAGGGTTCCCAGGGCGGTGGCATATCCGCTGGAAAAACACAGGGCTGCCCCGGTTTTTTTCCAGTCGGCAAGGGCCTCCTCCAGAATGCGGTGCGTACCGCCCCCGAGGGTGAGCAGGCGGGAGGCTCCCGAGCCCGAGCCGTGGCGGGCGATTGCGTGTGCGGCGGCCTCCGCCAGCCACGGTTCGCGCGCCATGCCCAAGTAGTCGTTGGAACCAAAGTCCACGAGGGCCGCGCCGTTTCCGTGCGCGGGAAGGGTTCGGCGAAGACCCGCGGTTTCGAGTTCCCGCAGGCGGATGTCCAGAAGCGGGTCGAGGGAGGTGCCCATGTTGAGGGACGGGCCGGAGCTGCGGAGGAGCAGGAAAGCTCGCAGCGGAGTCCCCTAGGGGTTGTCCGCGGAGCGGGAGTCGGCGGCCAGCCCCCAGGCGAGCAGCCGGTGGGAGTCGGTCCAGATGTGGGGTTTGGAGTCACCCAGCACCACCGAGATCACGTCGCGTCCGTTGGCCGAGGCGCTCGAAATCAGGCAGAAGCCGGAGGCCTGCGTGTAGCCGGTTTTCATGCCGTTGCAGGCGGGCAGGCTCGAGAGGACGCGGTTGGTATTGTGAAATTCAGAGACGTGTCCGTCGGGGTGGCGCCACTGGAGGTCTTTCATTTTGACGATGCTGCGGATGGTGCTGTTGCGGTAGGCGGCCGCGGCCACCCGGGCCATGTCCCGCGCGGTGGAATGCTGGCCGGGGGCGGGCAGGCCGTTGGGGTTTACAAAGTGGGAGCTTTTCATGCCCAGCTGGCCGGCCCGCTCGTTCATTTTCTCGGCGAAGGCCTCCACGCTTCCCGCGTTGTCACGAGCAAGGGCCCGCGCGACATCGTTCATGCTTTTGATGAGCAGAATCCGCAGCAGGTCTGCGCGCCGGTAGGTTTCTCCGGGCCGGATGTCCAGTTTGGAGGGCTCCGCCCAGGTGTCGCTGGCCTGGATGGTGACGATTTTTTCCAGATTGCCCGCTTCGGCCACCAGCAGCGCGGTGAGCAGTTTCTGGGTGCTGGCGACGGGGCGCTTTTGGTCCGCGTTGAGCGAGTGCAGGACGGCCCCGGTTTTGGCGTCAATGAGAATGGCGCTGCCCGCGTTCAGCGAAGGTTTGCGGGAGGGATCGGTTTTTTCCTCCGATTCTTCCGGCTTCGCAGTTCGGGAGGCAGTGGGGCTTTTGGAGGTTTTTTTCGCCGGGGAGGAGGGTTTCTTCTTTGAGCTTTCGGCGCTCAGCGCCTGCGGCGCGGCGCCCGCTATCAGGCTCAGGAGACCCAGCAGAATGAAAAATCGGGAGCGGTGCATGTTCGGCAGGGGGCCAAGTAAAAACAGAGCGTGCCCGGAGGCAAGGGGAGAACGGTGCTTGCCGCGCGGCGGGAGTTTTTTTGTGCGAAACTCCGCCGGGAGCGGTTTCAAAAACGGGAACTCAGGCGCGCCGGGGCGTTTTTGCCCCCGGACGGTCGGCGTCCACTTACGCGCAAACCCTGCGCCCGAAAGTGTCGTTTCGGACGCCGGTTCTTTCCAAAATCCGCGCCGTTCTCAGACCACCGTGTCCCGGGCAAGAGCCCCGGGGGGGCCGGACTAGGCCTTGGGGACAGACCGGAGCGTGTAGTAGCACTCCAGCTTTTTCCACGGTTCGGCGGGTGCAAAGAAATCGCGGGTGTCGTCGAGGTGGAGATGGTAGATGCGGTCAACCCAGCCGCCTCCCGCACCGAAGCAGTCGATTTCCAAGACCACGGAACGCCTGTCCGGGGCGATCTGCGCGGCGGTGATGCGCAGTTCCTTTTTGTCGTGCTCTGCGGAACCGTAGGGCAGGCCGTCGGTGTAAAACCAGGAGTGCGCCTTCCACTCCGAGGCGAGGGTCTGTGCGCTGACATTTTCCGCGAGTGGTTGCGTCAGGCGTACGGTAAAACCTGCATGATGCGCCTGCACGCTGTGGATGTCCGCGGGCACGGTGCGTCCGTCGTACACGATGCGCTGGAGCTTGTCGCGGGATCCCCCTTTTGCGGACCACCCGCGTCCGGTCTGGCCCAGCAACAGGCTGCCGTCGGGAAGAAAAACCGGTCGCATGATCCCGGAGGCCGCACCGAAGAGAAACGGCACCACGCATCCCTGGTCGCTACCCTCCACGGTTTCCGTCGCGATGCGCAGCAGGGTGGAGAGCGTCTGATCTCCGATGAAAACCTGCCGTGCGTAGGGGCCAAATTTTCCCCCGGTAGTGTCCCATGCGGGATTGCCGGGCGAATTCGCGAGTTTTCCATGGGGCAGCCAGACGGCTGCCTTGCGAATCCGCGGCTTCCACCGGGCAAACTCCAGTTCCGGGGAATCCGGGCGCATCCGTTTTTCGGGCAGGTCCAGAAGCCCCGAGATATGGCCGTAGAATTTGCCCTCCTCGAGGGGCACCCATTTTGAGGATCCGACGTATTCGCCCTGATTTTCGGCGTACCAGAGGCGGCCTTCGGGATCGAAGCCCAGACCGGCGGGGCTGCGCAGGCCGTTGGCATAAGTTTGCGCGGAGCCGTCAGGGCGCACGCGAAACGCCCATCCGCGGTAGCCGCCCATCGACCCCATGAAGGGGCCGCCGGCGCGCCAGGAGCTTTTCTCGTTTTTGCCATGGGAAAGGTTCAGGGTGAGGTAGTAGTTGCCGGCGGCGTCCCGGACCGGTCCGTGCGCGTACTCGTGGTAGTTGGCGTGGAAGCCGAAGTCATCAAACACGGTGTCGAAGCGGTCGGCACGTCCGTCGCGGTCGGTGTCGGTGATGCGCGTAAGCTGCGGTTTTTGAATCACGACAATGCGGTCGCCGCAATCGTCTTCAATGACCACCCCGAGGCACTCGTAGGTTCCCTCCGCAAAAAGGGTCCAGACATTATTGCGGATCCGCCAGATGCCGGCGGTGCGGGTGCCAATCACCAGCGTGCCATCCTTGGCAACGGCGATGCCCGTGGGCTCAAACACCTGGTTTCGGCCGAATAGATCCTTGGGCGCCTCCCAGTCCTCAACCCGGTAGCCAGCGGGGATTTGCAGGGGCAGCTTTCCCGTCTCCGCGGGGCGCTTGAGCACGGGCTGGGGGGACCACTGTTCTCCGGAGGCGATCCGCGGGCGGGCGATCAGGCCTCCGGGAAGCGCGGCGGAGCATTTCGCGCGCACGGTCTTGCCCGCCGGGAGGCTCCACGTTTGTCCCGCGAGGGTGCCGCCCTCGGTGCGCACATCCATGAGTCCCTCCGTGTGCAGGACAAAACGCTGTTCCCGGTCAAAATCACCTTCGATCACAATCTCAAGCCGGCTGTCCGGGGTCACGCTGATGCGCTCGGAGAAACGGTTGTTGCCCACCCGCAGACGGAAAACGGGGTCCCCGGATTTCGCGTCCAGTTGGTGCCCTTGAAACTGGAGACCGGCGTGGGCGCGCGCCTGTTCGGCGAAAGGGCTCTCGTGCGAGAGCCACTTTTCGACGGCGGTATCGTCCAGAACGTCGGGCTGTTTAAATTCGAGATCCACCGGATTTCCCGCCGCATCCAGAGGTTGCAGCACGGGTGTATGCTCGTGCAGGACGCGCGCCCCGCGCCCGCGCTCCGAGCCGGGCTGGCCGCGCCCCTCGCGTTCCTTTGCGAGGTTCAGGTAGCCTCCGCTCCAGATGGCGCGCACCGACAGGAAACGTTCGTCAAAGGTGTAATTCACCCCGTTCGGCAGTCCCACGTGCAAAGCCCTTCCGCTGGCGCCCACCACCGGAGCGCGCATCACCCGGGTGCGCTGTGCAACGGGCTCTTCGCCGGGCAATTCGAGGATGTTTTTGAGCGCCGAAGACTTTGCGGGTTTAACCAGCACCCGGGCCGGTCCCGCCTGCGGGCCATCGGCGAGGGTTCGCAGGTAATGCCAGATGTTTTCGACCACGGCCTCCGGCAGCGTCTCCTCGGTGAAAAGAGGCATGGCCGCGGGGTAGGGGGTGCCCCGGGTCGGCCCGGATTCGGCGATGGCCAGCTGGTCCCACGCTTTGCGCACGGAATCCAGATAATAGGCCTTGTCAGCCTTGATGCTGCGCCGCGTGTTGTTTTGGGGTTCAAGCACCTCCCGGTCGCGGGGAGCGCTCAAAAAAAGTCCGTGCAGCGACGGGCCGGTCCGCACGGAGGCATCGTTTTTGTCCACGGCATGACAGACGATGCAGCCGTATACTTCGAAGGCCTGCCTGCCTTCCGCAACGGCGTCGATTTCATCCTCGGCGCGGGCCGCTTGCGCCAGGGCGGCTCCAAGCACGGCGGCGGAAAGGAGGGAAAGGGGGCGGTGAAAAAGAGGGTGTGTATTCATGGGGCGGTGGGACAGAGACGCTTCTGAACAGCGCCTTCCGTGCAAAGCATTGCCGCACCGGGGGCGTGGGAAAACTATTTTTCCGCCCTCTTTGAAGGCAATTCCCGACGTGACCTCAATCACGGTGCGGCGCGCAGCATGCCGGAACCATGCCGCAGACCGGCCCTTCCGCACCGGTTCACTTTCGTTTTTTGGCGGGGTACCACGCGCGAGATTTTTCCACGGAACGGGCAATGTGGGCGTTGGCTTCCTCGACCCACTGAAGCGTATTCGTGTTGCCGGGGTTTGGGGAACTGCGGCACTGCTGCAAGAACTTTTCCAGGGACGGATATTTTTGCTGCACGTGGGCCGTGTTGTTGAACTCCTCCAGCAAATTATGGGTTGGCAGCGAAAGCACCACCTCGGCCACCCGGATCCGGTCGGTGGCGAAGATTACGATGCCCCCGGTGTCGCCGGGTTCCCCCCAGCCTTGAATGCCGTAGCGAACTAAAATTTTGCGCATGTCAAACATCCGCTCCTCGTGCCGGTAGCCGTTGGTGCGCAGCCATGGAAAACCGACTTTGTGTGCCTCATGGTATCGGGCGAGTTCGATGGCCTCTGTGAGGGTGAGGTGTTTGTTGTGCGGAAGCACTTTCCATGGGGCGTTGGTAAGGATTTCCCGCCCGAATTCGCGGCGCAGGGAGTCGATTACTTTCTTCTTCGGGGGGACATCCATACGCAGGATGCGCGTACCCGGTTGTACTTCGACGCGGAGGAGCACGGGCCCAAAAAACAGGCCGCTGCGCCAGTTTCGGGTGATGTAACTGCCCCGCCCGTATTGTCCGGTGTGAATCCAGCGTGTTATTCCCCGCTCCAGGAGGTGCCTGAGTTTCGGATTCTTTGCCGTCCAGGACCAGTCCCGGAAACCTTCCTGGAGAATTTTTCGCGCGGAGCGGCGGCTGGTTCCATGAAAGAAGGGGCCGCCGGCGATCTCAAAGTGTTCGGGTTGGACATCGAATTCGGGAGGGAAGTTCTCCGGTTCGTACGGGGCGGGATTGGGTTCGAGAACAGGGGCGGTGTCCGCCGGGGTGTTGGGCGGGGCGGGTGGTATTGTTTCAACCCCTTGAGGCGGGGCGCTCTTTTGGATTTCGGAACTCAAGGGGGTGGGGGATGGAGGCCGCACCAGCGCGCGAGCCGGTGCGCAATGCCAAAACACTGCTGTGACGTAAATTGTTTGCGATCGGATATTAATCAACCGGGAAAAGAACTTTCTCCAATCCGCTTGCGATCCACTGCGACTCGAAATGATCTGCCAGCATCTTCGAAACTGCGGAACTGGAGTTCGGCGAAACGGAGTAAAAGGGTGTTCTCGCCCCGACCAGGTGATCTCCGTTAAACCGAAGCAAAGCCGCGATCACCCGACAGTTGCGCAGTCGAAATCCATGCACCACGGGGATTGCACGGTATCGGCATGCGCGGATCTGAAGGTTCGGAACGCCCCGAAGAGACGGCAGTTCTCCACGCATAAGTGCGAGGGATTGCCGCGCCTCTCTCACCCAACTTGGCTTGAGCTTACCGAGAAATCGCCAGTCCGGATCCAGCATGCGCAGATCGATCGTGACCCTTCCTTTTTTTGAAATAAGCTCTGGAATGATAAGGCTTTGCAGCTGCTTCCATGCCGTGCCGAAGGAAAGCCCCAGAACGTCGAGGTGAACTTCGGTTCCACACGGGATTCTTGAAATAAAGCCACAGAGTTGACTGATTGCCTCCGTCAAGTTGCTTGCGTTCTCGGCAGGCCGAAAATTCAAGCCGCTCCAGTCGCCCCCGTACCAAGAGAGCAAACTCTGCATTGCGGCAATCCCTGAGGCTGCCCCTTGAGCATCAATGTCCTCCTGATCCGGCCTGGCATGAGAGGCCTGATTCGACAAGTTCTGGATGGTTGTCAGGTTGGATTGCATTGCCTTCCCATTTCGCCAAGTGGGCAGCTTCTCTCTCAAGGATTCCAAAGTTGAATTTTTCGGAGTTTCC
>JBILWF010000446.1:0-3497 GCA_044370075.1 Chthoniobacteraceae bacterium
GTCCGCGCAGGGGCGGGGCGTGGCCGATGCCGCGCCGATCTGCTCCGTGGCAGGCGATGCAGATGCTTTGATAGACTTTCTCCCCCGCTGTGGGCGGAATCACAGGCTCGGGGTCGTCGTCCCGGAAGCAGGTGATGCTCCACGGAATCTCGTTGGAGGTGACGTACAGAAAACCGCGGGGATCGGCTGCGGCCCCCGTCCATTCCGCGCCTCCATGGATGTTAAAGAGGAGGGTGGGCCGCGCCTCGTCCAGTGAGGGAAAGGGACCGTGGTTGGATCGCTGAAACAAGGCCATGAACGGGTCGCGCGCGCCGGGCAGCGTGGGAAGATCCGCCTCCGTGTAGGCATTGCGCGCGAAGGGTTCGGGCAATTCGGGAGCGGGCTGGTAGGGCGCAGTTTTGTCACCGGGCAGGCCGTGAGTGTCCACGCGCACGAGGCGGAAGTCATAAAGCGGTTTGCCGGTGAGTCGATCGAGCAGGAGCGTGTTGCCGGCCTTGGTTACCTGTGCGACCGCATCAACCCGTTTGCCGTGGCGCTCGACGGTTACAAGATTGGGCGGCGCGGGAATGTCCCAGTCCCAGATATCGTGTCGCAACTCTTGGAAGTGCCACAGGCGTTTTCCCGTCCGAGCATCGAGTGCGAGCACACAATTCGAAAAAAGGTTGTCGCCGATATGGTTCATGCCAAAAAAATTCGGCTTTGGGGAACCCGTCGACACAAAGGCGATGCCGCGGCTTTCATCCAAGGCCATTCCGCCCCAGCAGTTCGCGCCGCTTTCCAAACGACTCCACGTGTTCGCCCCGAATTGCTCGCCGCGGGGCCGCGTTTCGAAAGTCCACAGCCGCTCTCCGGTGTGGACGTCGACCCCGTACACATCCCCCGTGTATCCCGGAATGACCAATACCGACTCGAAAATGGCTCCCACGGCTGTCGTGCCCGCGGGAATCGGTGTTTTACCTCCGGCCCCAAAAGCCGGCACCGGATCGCCAGTTTTTGGGTCCAGGGCAATCAGCCACATTCCGTCCCCGACAAAGAGCCGGGGACCGCTTCGGGAATCTCCGCGCCAGTAGAGCAGCCCCCTGCGGCCGGGGTCCCGCGTATCTTTCCCAAGAAGAGAAGCGGGACGGAAACGCCAGAGCTCAGTTCCCGCGGAGGCGTCGAGCGCGACAATGTTTTTGCCGGGAGTCGGGGTGAAGAGCACTCCGTCGACGACGATCGGGTTGCACTGGATGTTCCCCGAGCCGTCCTGGGAGCGGTAAGTCCACGCGATCTGCAAATCCCCCACGTTGCCGGGGTGGATTTGTGTGAGTTCGGAGTACCGGTTGGAAGTCGGGCCGCCGAGGGAGCGCTCCCAGTTTGCTTCATTGCCCTTTGCGGGCCAGCCGTTGGCCGGCGTCAGCTCCGACGGTGCTGCTGCGGGGATCGTGTAAAAAGGGGGCCAGCTGGAGCGGTCCTCCACCGGTTCGGCGGCACGCAGACTCCCGGGATTCCCCAAAAGAGCGCCGAACAGGGTTGCCGCAGCGCTGAATGAAAGGGCCAGATTTTTTTTTCGCATACGGGGTGCGTTTGGAGGGTAAAATATTCTAATCCTCAGGGTTTTGCATCGGGAGACGCCTTCCACGATCGGTAACTCGGTAAATCTCCGGCGGGCTGGCCCTGAATCTGGCGGTTGACCCACGCGAGGCCGTCGAGGTTGTCGAGCAGACGCAGTTCCGCGTCCTCACCCGTGTGGTTGAGAATGCCGATGAGCCCCGTATATCCGCTCTCGCGAATCACACGCAGGAGCGAGACATCCTCGGTACCGGCCCCGATGGGTAGAATTTTGCGCCCCTTTGAATCGCCGGCGACGTCCATGCCGTTGAGATTAAGGCAAAGCAAATGGGGCTTCATTTTGCGGAGCAACTCGGGAAAGCGGCTCAGGTGACCGTGTCCATGGTGGAGGTTGTACACGATGCCCACATTGGTGATGCCCTCTTTTTGGAAGGCCTCGATGATCTCAATCTGGTTTTCGGGCTCACCGTACCAGCCTCCGTGGTTGTAGAGACCGATTTTCAGACCGCGTTCGGCCGCGGCTTGTGCCACGGGCCGCAATCCGTTGACCTCGGCCGCAACCCTCCTCTGCTGGTCCTCCGGACTGTCGGCCCGCACGCTGCCTCCGCTTTTGATGATCCACAATTGAGGTTTGCATCCGTGCTTTTCAAACAGCGCCAGCGTCCTTTCAGCCACTGGTCCCATGGCGCTCGGAAACATCCACCCCGTCAGCTCAATCCCATGGCTTTTGAGTGCGGTCAACTCGTCGTCCCATTGGTTCACGTGCTCCTGCCGGTAATCGTAGACAAATTTGCGAACTCCGATTTTTTCGAGCATCGCAGCACGTTCCTCGGGCGAACGTTTGGCTTTGTCGAAAGGCACGATGCACCAGGCGGCGAGATTTTCCTTTCGAAACAAATCCGGCACTGCGGCGCTTTTTGGTGAGGTGGAGCCGGGCTTCTCCGCGGAGAGCGCTCGCGGGATGGGAGACAGAAGCGGTGTGAACGCGAAGGCCAGCAGCCAGGCGGCAAACGGTGCGCGCAGGGCGCGGGAAGAAAGGGGGAACATAAGGCTCACGCTAGCCGGGCCGCTTTTCCCGCGGCTAGCATGCGAGCGGCATGTTTTTGCTTAAAAACGTCACCTTGCCGGCGCGGCTTAACGCACGACGCGCAGCTGCACGGCGTCAAAAAAGCCGTTGCCTCCGGGGGCGTCGCTGACGATCACCAGCTTGTCTCCGGGATGCACCAGGTGCCGTTCCTTTAGGAAAGCCTCCGCGGCCGGAATGGCGGAGTCGGAGGGCGCCTCAAAGGGCAGCGTAAACGGCACCGTTCCCCGATTAAGGCAGAGCCGGCGCGCGACGGATTCCTTCGGGGTAAACGCAAAAATCGGGGCGTGGGCGGGGCGCTGGTTGGCGACATAATCGGCCATCACGCCGCGGCGTGTAAAAACCACCAACTTGGAACCGGGAAGCGAATTGGCAAGCACCACGGCGGAATGCACCGTCTTCTGACGGTCCTCGGAGAGCAGGGCGTGTTTGGCAAACTCGGCGCCGCCGCTTTGTTCGATACGACGCGCCACTTTGGTGAGCACTTCCACGCACTGCGTGGGATATTTGCCCGTCGTTGTTTCGCCGGAAAGCATGATGGCATCCGCCTCCTCGAACACCGCGTTCGCCACGTCGGTGACTTCCGCTCGGGTGGGCACGGGATTTTGGATCATGGATTCGAGCATGTGGGTTGCCACGATCACCGGGCATCCGTTGCGGATGCAGCGTTTGACGATGCGCCGCTGGATGATGGGCAGATCCTCCATGGGACATTCAATGCCGAGATCTCCGCGTGCCACCATCACCAGATCGGATTCGCGGATGATGTGATCGAGGTTGCGCACGGCGAGCTGGTCTTCGATTTTGGCCACAATGCGCGCCTGGCTGCCGTGTTGGGTGAGGACATCCCGCAGCGCCACCA
>JBILWF010000447.1:0-3484 GCA_044370075.1 Chthoniobacteraceae bacterium
CACTCAAGAGCGCCCCGCGACGGCACGACGCGTGCAGCCGAAACGGGTCAAAAGCAATTTCATTTTTTGATTTTGGTGCATTCGGTAACACCGGACGCACGGTCTTTCGCAGAACTCATTTTTTTCGAGAACGCCAAAACTAGCCGGCCTCCCCCGCACCCCTGCTGAGAATGGCACGCAGCGCGGCGGGCTGCCGGGCCAAATCTGCCAGCGTGCAGCCGTCGAGCACCTTCAGGAAGGCCTGCTGTGCCTCGTACAAAACGCCCTTCAACGAGCAGGCAGGCGCGATCACGCACGTGTTCTGGCGCGCATCAAAACATTCCACCAGCGCCAGCGATCCCTCCACCCGCCGGACCAGATCCCCCAACCGCACCGCCCCGGGTGCAACCGCCAGCAGCAATCCGCCCGCGCGGCCGCGCACCTGGCGCACCAAACCCATCTTTTGCAGCGACTGCGCCACCTTCGCCAGATGATGGGTGGAAATCCCAAAAACCGACGCCACACGCCGCACGGGCACCGTTTCCCCCGGGTGCAACACGAGGTACAGCAAGAGCCGCAAACTGTAATCGGTTTTCAGATTGAGCTGCACGTCCTCTGAAATCACTCCCCGCCCGCTCCAAAGTCGATGGAATTCCGGACGAGACCCGTCGCGCCCCCGGCAGAAACAGGTTCCACCCGGATGCGGGCATCCAAGACACGCACCCCGGACACGTCGGCCAGCACCGGATCCATGTCGAGTTCGCAGATCTCCGGCACCGCCAAAGCCAGATCCCCCAGCGTCACCAGCAACTGCGCGAGCGCCTGCGGCGGAACCGGAGGCAGACCCCGCACCCCTTGGAGTGCGGCAAAGATACGCGTACGCGCAATCCGCTCCAGTACCATGTCGGGTGACAGCGGCGGCAGAAGCAAAACACGGTCCGCAAACACCTCGGTCAATACGCCGCCCGCCCCAAACAAAAGCACGGGCCCAAACTGCGGGTCTATGCTGCACCCGGCCAGAAGCTCCACGCCGCGCACCGTGCACATCCTCTGAACGGTCACCCCGCCAAAATCCCCCTCCGGAACCGCCCCGCGGATCGCCCGCCACGCCCCGCGGACGGCCTCCTCATCCGCCAGGTTCAAGCGCACCCCCCCGACGTCCGACTTGTGGGTGAGCGTGTCCGAAAGCAGCTTGAGGACCACGGGAAACCCCGTGCGTTTGGCCAGCACCACGGACTCCTCCTCGCTCCACGCCGCGTGCGTTTCCCAGACCGGAATGCCCGCCGCCGCCAGCACGTTCTTGGAGTCCAACTCGCTCAAAATCCGCGGTCCATTTTGCAAAAAACCACGGACCTGTTCCCGCACCCCGCGCAGGGGAGGGCGGTTTTTTTTTGCGGTGCGGACCGCCTCCTCCGCGGCATGCCGCCGGCGCCGGTACTCCCACAAAAACTGCCACGCGCGCGCCGCCTCGTCAGGATAAGGAAAGTTCGGAATGCACGCGGCATCCAGCAGGGCACGTCCCTCGGCAACGGCGGGTCCGCCCATCCAGCTTGCAAAGACGGGTTTGGGCGTGGAACGGGCCGCGCGCGCAACCGCCCCGGCGATGTCCGTAGCGCGGGTCATCGCCTGGGGCGTGAGAATCACCAGCGCCCCGTCGGTGTGCGGATCCTCCAGAACCGTGCGCAGACACGCCTCATACCGTGCCGCATCCGCGTCGCCCAATATATCGGCCGGATTGGAATGACTCCAGTGCGCGGGCAGCAGGCGGTCGAGCGCGGCGAGTGTTTGGGGAGCAAACTCCGCGAGGGTTCCCCCGTGCTGCACAAGAGCGTCGGAGGCGAGGGCGGCGGGCCCGCCCGCGTTGGTGAGCACCGCCAGGCGCGGGCCTGCGGGCAGGGCCTGCTTGGACAAAATCTCGGCCACATCAAAGAGCTCCTCCACTGCGTCCACGCGCACCACGCCGCATTGCTCAAACGCGGCATCCAGCACGGCGTCGCATCCGGTCATCGCCCCCGTGTGCGAGGCGGCCGCGCGCGCCGCCGCGGCGGTGCGCCCAACCTTGATGACCACCACCGGCTTCCGCGGCGTAACCTCCCGCGCAGCCCGCAGGAACGCATCCGCATCCCCCACTGACTCCATGTAGAGCACCAGACTGTCGGTGTGCGGATCCTCGCCAAAATGGCGCATCAAATCCCCCCACCCCACATCGAGCATGGAACCCACCGACACAAATGCGCTGAACCCCAGATTTTTTTGCGCGCTCCAATCCAGAATGGCCGTGCACAGGGCACCGCTCTGGCTCAGAAAAGCCACGCGCCCCGGTCGCGCGCACCCCTTTGCAAACGTGGCGTTGAGCCCGCCATGCGGCGCCATCACCCCGAGACAGTTCGGGCCCAAAATCCGCACCCCGCCCTGCTGAGCCGCCGTGCGCACCCGCGCCTCGAGAGCCGCCCCCGCGGCACCCGTTTCCCGGAACCCGGCGGAAATAACCACCGCCGCGCCGATGCCACACCGCCCCGCCTCCTCCACCAGCTCGGGAACCCCCGCCGCGGGCGTGGCAATCACCACGAGATCCGCGGCATGCCCAAGCGCACTCAAACTAGGAACGGCCGGCTTTCCGAGCAACCGGCTGTGCCTGGGGTTCACGAGATGCAGCGCACCCGGGAACGTCGCAAGGTTCTCCAAAAGCGCACGCCCCACGCTGCCCTCCCTCTCGGATGCACCCACCAGCGCCACGGAACGGGGTTGGAAAAAACACCGCAACCCCGGGGCCTGCCCGCTGTGCGCGCCGGTGGTCACCGCGCGGGCGGTTGCTGCGTTGCACCGGACGCGGGGGCGGAAGCGGCCGCGCCGCGTTGAAAGAGCGGGGCCGCCTTGAGCGCGGAGGAATAAATCCCCCAGGCGAGAGGAACCGCGATCCAGACCCACGCAAAAACAAGTTTGAGCGTTTTCATGGAAAAAACATCGTGTGAGCCGCGCAACGCCGCGCCTAAGCGCCCGCCGCCGGCTTGGGTTTGTGGTGGAAACGGGGGTTTACCGGACGCACCATCAAATTGGCCACGAGGCCGACAACCAGAAGCGAGGCAACGATGTACATCGTAAGGTTATAGGCCTCCGCCGCGGGGACGCCGGCCTTCTTCTGCGCATCGGAGAGGTAGTTTACCAGACCCGGTCCGATCACCGCCGCCATCGACCAGGCGGTAATCAATCGCCCGTGAATGGCACCCACCTGCAGGGTTCCAAACAAATCCTTCAGGTAGGCTGGAATCGTCGCAAACCCGCCCCCGTACATCGAAATAATCAACGCGGTCACCACGACAAACAGGGCCTGCGATCCCATTTTTTGGGTCCAGGGAACCGCGCAATACAACAGCCCGCCGAGGATGAAAAAGAGGCAGTACACGGCGCGCCTGCCAATCAGGTCGGAAAAAAACGACCAAACAAAACGCCCCCCCATGTTGAAGATCGACAGCAAGCCCGCGAACCCGCCCCCGATCGCCGCGCT
>JBILWF010000448.1:0-3481 GCA_044370075.1 Chthoniobacteraceae bacterium
GCTGTGACGGTATTTCCTCCGCCCTCGAAGTTATTCTCCCGCGCCTCGCCGCATGGGAGGCAGCCGCTCCCGAGACACGGAGCTTGATGCTGGTGGCCGGTCCCACGGGCGCCGGAAAAACGACTTTCGCAGAAGCAGCTGCAGATTCGGAAACCACGATTTTGAGCCTCGACCGGTATCTGATCCCGCCGGAACCCGGTTCGGGGTTGGACGCAAACAGGAGCATTCCCGCCGTGTGGGATTCCGACTGGATTGCTGCGGATGTCGCCGCCATGGTTGCGCTGCCCGCTGGAGCGCGGTATTCGGTGCCCGTGTACGACTTCAAACAGAGCAAACGCGCGGGTTTCGAGGTTTTGGAAATCAAAAGACGTCTTG
Organism: Chthoniobacteraceae bacterium; assembly: GCA_044370075.1. Lineage (GTDB taxonomy): Bacteria > Verrucomicrobiota > Verrucomicrobiia > Chthoniobacterales > Chthoniobacteraceae > Chth-196. The sequence continues at coordinate 376 of JBILWF010000448.1, forward strand.
TGGTCGAGGGAGTGTACGCCTTGCTCCACCTCCCGAATTTGGAAACGCCTTTCAAGGTGTTTGTTGACGCTCCCCTGGACGTGCTGAAACAACGAAAAATCAAAAGGGACCAGGACAGGGGGCGTACCCTCGAGGAGATCCTCCAGCGTCTTCATCAGTATGTCATTCCAGCCATTCAAAAATACGTTCTTCCGCAAAAAACGGCTGCGACATACCTCGTCTACAATGCCTTGCAGCCATCGGAAAACCTCATCGAGGCGCCGTCCGCGGCGCTGCCGCCCAAACTTTCACCTTTGAATCCGCCGGGCGCATAGGTTTGTTTTTCACTCAGGGTATGAAGCACCTCGCGCTCGAAATTTATGCCGAAATGCTGGAGTTTTTTGAAGACCCAGCCGAATCCACCTCCTGGTATGTGCTGCCGGTATCCGCGATCGACGGCGTGGGCTGCAGGGCGGTTTTGAAGTTTCATCGGGACGGCCTTTCCGTGCTCGAATTGAGTCCGGTCCACATGCACTCCTTTGAAGACGGGGACGACATCCAACCGTTCGTTTACTTTATCAAGCATTTCGAAAAACCCGGCGGTTTTCGTGGATACACAGCCGGGCATGTCCAAAAGATCCTGTTGCAGGCCCAAAAAACGATGGCAGCGCTGCAATTCAACCGGCTGTCAGGAAGGTTCCAACCCAGGACGCCGGGCACCCGGGACCTGAAAGCCTTCGGCTGTGAAAACGTCCAAACCGACCTGAGGGAGTGCCGGGTTTGCGGCGAGACCACGCGGACTAAAACCAACTGCGACTGCAGTGCGCAGTACCTCTGTTTTGCCTGCTGGGACCGCGTGCAACCGGTTCGTGAGGAGCGTTTTGGGGAGGCGTTCAAGGTCCAGCGCTGCCCGGAATGTAGTGCGGAACTGATCTATTCCGCACACCGGCAGCGGTGACTCCCCCGGCCCGCGGTCGGTGAGGAAGGCTCACCCGGAGAGTTGTTCCTGCGGACGCAAGCCGCCTATGCACGCCGCACGAAGTGATGCATGCGACGCTGTATTCCGCTATCAAGTCCGGGCCCCGAGTGGCGTGATTCCACGGCTTGCCAGCCATCCGCCGATCAGGGGTTTGGTCATGCGGGTTTACCCGAGAAGGTTGCCCGGTACAGGGCCACGATCTCGCGTGCGATTTCGATGACCGTGGCGTTTGCCGGGCGCGGTGTCCCCGTCAGATTGGCGGCCCTTTGCCGGATAAGGTCCTGAACGCCGCGCTCGACACGGTTCGATACGCGAGGTTCCCGCGTGCGCGCGATGCGCTCCAGGCAGCGGAGCACCGCGTCGAACTCGATCGTGGCGCTGTTCACGGCGAGCAGTTTTTCCAGTTCGGTGATCAGTTCGCCCAGTCGCTCGGCGCGAAAGCTTTGACGGAGTAAAAAACCGAGTCCGTCAAAAAAGGACGGGGTTTCAGTTTTACAAGCGGAGTAGCTGTGTACCAAATGTTGCGTAACCCCGAACGCAAGAAACCGTTCTGTGCCGTCCATTTCATAGGTCGGCTGCACGATGCGCTTCGGAATGATCGTGTCGGTAGTGCGGGAGGTGTCGATCGCGAGCCACGCGGTGTACTTGGACATCACCCGGTGGCGGGTCGAGATCCCGACGATGCGTTCCCTGCCGGTTTTTTCGTCGGTGCGCCCCGTCATGATGTCGTAGTCGAGCGAGTTGATGCGTTCCTTCGCCCAGCGCGAAGTGGCGGAACCGTCGGTGCAGGGGCGTATGCGGATGCTCGCGAGCGGGCCGAAGTCGGTTACCACGGCAAGTGGCGCGCCATCGGCGGGACGGGGCATCCGCCCCCAAAGGGTCACCGTGCTGTCGGGGTAGATGTCCGGTGCGAGGAGCGGGGCCGGTTCGGTCAGACCGGGCGCCTCCAGGCGGGCGTTGCTGTGGGCGGGCTGGTTGATGCGCCCGCACACCGTGCGGGAAACATCCCCCGTGCGGTGCGCGGCCGGCGCGTACGCGAACAGGCCCTTCGCCGCGAGCGTCTGCAGGTAGCCGTTCGTGTCCTGACCGATGCCAACCACGATCACCCGGGCCCCGCCCAGCTCGATCTCGCGCTGCCGCGCGGCGGTTGCCTCGTCGCCGTAGGCGCCGTCGGTGACCAGCAGCACCACGCGCTCGTACTCGCTGGCATCGGCGCGGTCCTCGAGGGTGGCGAGCGCCGCGCCGGCCGCCGTGATGCCGCCAGCCAGATCGGTGCCACCGCGGGCACTCGCGGACTGCAGGGCGCGCTGGAGGGCGGTTTTCACCCGCGGGGTCGCCCTCGCGAAGCCGTGCTCCGTGGGGCCTAGCGCTTCAATGACGTTGTCGAACGTGAGAACGTGGATGAGATCGTTATCTGAAAGGGCCCCGATGGCGTCCTCCACGATGCGGCGGGCGGCATCCATCGACCAGCCACGCATGCTGCCCGAGCGGTCCAGCAGGATGGAGAGGGCGCGCCTTTTGTGAACGTCCTTCCGCGGCGTGTCCTTGGTGCGGATCACCACCTCCAGAGTTCCCATCGCCGGGTTGTCGTCGTCAGGCGTCCACTTGGCGTCCATAGACTCTGCGGGCACCTGCCAGCGCACAACCACATCGCGGTCGAGCGCAAAGTCCGTGATGACCACAGAGTCGCCGGTGACCATGGCACCCTCCACTGTATCGCACACGATTTCCTGCACGGGTTGTGCGAATTCGACCTGGATCTTCGATGCGACATGGACGCTGCCGTCATGGCGCGGCGGAGTCACGGAGGCGGCATCGGGCATTCCGGAGGGCACATAACGCTCCTTCACGTACGTGGGAATGCGCAAGGTCGCCTCGGTGCCATCGCGCTCGACGCTGTGGTGTACCGTGATGGTGACCGTGATCGCCTCGCCGGGGTGGATGTTGCCCACGGCGATCTCGAAGATCTCGCCGCGGTTTTGCTCCATCAGTGCGGCCGTCTGCCCTTTGGCGAGCGCGTTTTCATACTCCACCCGGGCCTGCTCGCGTTCCCGGATGTCGGCAACCACGACCCGGTCACCGAGCGCGATGCGCATGTCGGTGACGGCCCCTCCGTTCGGCAGCGGGAAGGTGTAGACCGCCTCGATG
>JBILWF010000449.1:0-3479 GCA_044370075.1 Chthoniobacteraceae bacterium
CTGTTGCTCGCGGTGACCCTGTACCGGCTTGCGCTGAACGTTGCGTCCACCCGGCTCATCTTGGTGAGCGGCGGCGCGGGACGCATTATCGAGGCGTTTGGAAACTTTTTGGTGGGTGGGAATTACGTGGTGGGCGCGGTGGTTTTTCTGATTTTGGTGGTGATCAATTTCATGGTAATCACCAAGGGCGCGGGCCGCATCGCCGAGGTGGCGGCCCGGTTCACCCTCGACGCCATGCCGGGCAAGCAGATGGCCATCGACGCCGAGCTCAATGCGGGCATCATCGAGGAAACCACCGCGACCCGGCGCCGCGCGAAAATCCAAAAGGAGGCGGATTTTTACGGGGCCATGGACGGTGCCAGCAAGTTTGTGCGCGGCGACGCCATCGCGGGAATTTTGATCACCCTCATCAACGTAGTCGGGGGGATTGTGATCGGCGTGGTGCAGAAGGGAATGGCCGTGGAGGACGCCCTTAGGCGGTACTCGCTGCTGTCCATCGGAGACGGCCTCGTGGCGCAGGTGCCCGCGCTGATTGTCTCCCTCGCTGCAGGTATTTTGGTGACGCGTGCCTCGGAGGAATCCGATCTGGGTAGCTATCTTTCCAAGCAGCTGACTTTTTACCCGCGCGCAGTTGCGATCGCCGCGGCGATGATGGCCGCCTTTGCGCTGGTGCCCGGGATGCCGGTGATGCCCTTTCTGACCCTGGCCGTCGGGCTCGGAGTGCTGGCGTGGAGGTTGCGTCGGGAAGAGAGGAACACCGAGCAAATGCGGGCCATTGAAATCAGTGAAACGGCGGAGGCCAAGGCCGCCTCCGCGGCGCCGGCTCCGGCGCCTGATGGATCCAAGCCGGCGGGGGATGGAAAACAAAAGGGGGTTGGCGAGGAATTCCGCAAGATCATGGAGGTGGACGTGGTGTGTATCGAGCTGGGCGTGGCCCTGCTGGGGCTCGCCGACCGCAAGACCGGTGGCGACCTGCTCGACCGGGTCACCGGGGTGCGCCGGAATTTCGCCCGCGATTTGGGGATGGTGATTCCGCCGATTGCGATCCGGGACAACTTGGATTTGGAGAATTCCGAGTACCGTTTCATGCTGCGGGGGCGGGAGGTGGCGCGCGGTCGGGTAATTCTCAAGCACTGGCTGGCGATGAATGTCTCGAACAGTCCGGTGAATTTGCGCGGGTTCAACACCACCGAGCCGGTGTTCGGGATTGCCGCCACGTGGGTGGACGAGGAAGAAAAACGCACGGCGGAAATTCACGGATTTACCGTAGTCGATCCCAGCTCGGTGATGATCACCCATCTGGCAGAAACCATCAAACGGTGCGCGTATTTGATTTTAAGCCGGCAGGATGTTCAGACTCTTCTGGATACGCTCAAGGAGACCAGTCCGGTTCTGGTGGCGGACATCATTCCCGAGCAGTTAAGCGTTGGAGCGGTGCAGCGTGTTTTGCAAAATCTTCTGCGGGAGGGGGTTTCCATTCGAAATCTGGTGCCGATCATGGAAACCCTCGGGGATATCGCCGCCCTGACGAAGAATCCGGACGAACTCTCCGAGCACGTGCGGCGGAGGCTCGGTACTTACTTTGTCGCGGAGTACGAGTCGGAGCCGGGGGTTATTCGGGCGATCACGCTGGAGCCGCGGCTTGAGCAGATGCTGACGGCCAAGGTGCACCGCACCCAGTTTGACGTGGGTTTGGTAATCGACCCGCAAATGGCGCAGCATTTGTTGCAGGAACTCACCAAGCGGATGACCGAGATGGCCGAGCGGGGACTCACCCCCGTACTCATCACCACCACGGAACTGCGCCTTGCGTTCCGGCGCTTCTTTGAACCTTCGCTCTCGAAGTTGGTGGTTCTTTCCTATCAGGAGCTTCCGCAGCAGACCGAAATTCAGAATGTGGCGATCGTGATGCCGCCCGCGCCCGCGCCCGGGAGCAAATAAGCCATGAACCGGGAGACAAAGCAGCCAGCAAAAGCGGAGGGCGCGCCGGAAACGCGCGTTGGCGCGCGGGATTCGGGCGAATCGCGTTTGCCAAGTGGACCGTTCGTGGAGATAGTTGTTTAAAGGGCGCCTTTGCCGGGCCCCGCCACCCCTATGTCTGAGCAACGCTACCGGTTTATCGTGGCATCCGCCGAGGAGGCGGTGTCGGTTCTTCGCCAGCGCTTTGGTCAGCGGGCCCGTGTGGTGTCCGTGCGGCAGGTGGAGGGCAAGGGACTCGCCCGCTTTCTCCAGGCACCCAAACTCGAAGTCATCGCCGCCGTCGGGGAACCTCCGGCGCCCGCCCAGCCCGCAACTCCCGCGCCGGCGCCTGCGCCGGCCTCCGCGCCAACCCCGGCCGCCCCCGAGCCGTCCGTGCAGGTCCGAACCGTCGTGACGGAAATGCCTCGTCCCGAGACGTCCCCGGCCGCGCCGGCACCTGTCTCCTCCGGAAGCCGCCTCATTCGCCTTCTGGAGGCGGGGGGTATCTCCAAACAGGTGGTTTCCCGGCTTCAGGCCTACCCCACTTGGATGATGCTGGAATCTATGCCCCTGGGAAAAGCCCTCCCGGAGGTGGGCACGCTGCTGCGTGCCGAATACCGGGCGGTGCCGAAGCGTCCGCTGGGCCAGCGCGTCGCCTTTGTCGGCCCGGCGGGCTCTGGAAAGACAACCGCCCTTTGCAAACGTCTGGCCACCGACGTGTTCCTGCGCGGCCAGCGCCCGGCGGCCCTCAAACTGGATCTGGACCGGGCCAACCCGGGGGATGCGCTTTCGGTATTTTGTGAAGCCCTCGGTGCCAGCTACATCCGCTCCGTAGCCGACGCGCCTCCGCCCGCCCAGAACCGGACCCTGTACATCGATCTGCCCGGCTTCTCCCTCTGGGCCGAGGAGGAGGTCGCCGAAATCCGGGCCGCGCTCTCCACGCTCTTCACCACCAGCCGGGCGATTGTGATTAACGCGGCCTACGATCCTGCGCTCATCCGCCGGTGTTTCGAGGTGGGGGCCCGTTTAGATTGTACGCATGTCGTTTTCACCCATGTGGATGAACTCCAGCACTGGGGCAAACTCTGGGATTTCCTGCTCCGTTCCGGGCTAACCCCGCTATTTTTGAGCACAGGCCAGAACATTGCTGGTGACTGCGAGGAAAACGTGTTTGATGCGGTTCTTTCGCGAACCTTTTCGGTGGTTGGTTCGGAATCTGCTCCACAAGCTGCTAGCGCATGAAATATTTCCTGCTCATCGGAGGTTTTTTTGGTTTTATCGTGGTCCTCGTCTCCGGGGTGTACGCGGGCAACAGTCCTGTCGTCGTACTCCGGGACGCTTGCGTCGCCTCCATCGTTGGCGGCCTGCTTTTCCGCATCCTGCATGCCGCGTTCATTTCCGGAATCCGTGCCCGCATTGTCGAGCGTTCCCAGCTGAAACCCGAGCCCGACCCCGAGGGCATCGAGGAGGAACCCAGACCGCGCTCCCGGAGGCGGCGCTCGTAATCCCTACTCCAACCG
>JBILWF010000450.1:0-3475 GCA_044370075.1 Chthoniobacteraceae bacterium
CTTCTCGGGTTCGGTCGGGGCGAATTCCTTCGGGAACAACGACGCAGATTCCAGAGTCAAATCCGCCCAGGATCTGGGAATCACGGTTTCCAAGTCCTTTGGCCCCGTGAACACCACCATTGGCTACTGGTACGACTTCAAAGTGAACGGTCAGTACATGGAAGCCAGCGCGGATTGCCCGATTAAAGTGACTTCCTGGCTTTCCGTCGTGCCCGCAGTCGCAACGGGATACGGGATGGATTACTACTCCTATGCAACGGCCACCGGACTGGCGCTGCCCAGTGGGCAGACCGGGGCGGTTGGCACCTCCTCCGGGTGGACCCACGTGCGTGCGGCCCTGTCCACGCCCATTCAGTTAACGGATTCAGCCTCCTTCGTTCCCTACGCTGCGGTCAACTTCTCGGGACGTTCCCGCGACGTGCTCAACGCACCTGTGGAGGGCAAGAACGACTTCTACTTCGGCACGAAGCTGAGCGTTTCCTTCTAAGGCAAACAGAGAGAAGAAGCCTCTCTGCACAATCCCTCCGGTCCTCAGGACCGGGGGGATTTTTTATTCCCGCGTCCCAGCGCATCTGTCAGGTTTTTTCTTATGTCCCATCCCCGAAAAATCGCCGTGGTCGGAGCCAGCGGTTACTCCGGCGAAGAACTCGTCCGCCTGCTCATTCGCCATCCCCGCGCCGAGCTCGTTGCGCTCACCTCTCGCCAGGTGGCAGGCCAACCCATGGCACAGGTTTTCCCGCGCTTTGCTGGAATGCGCTATGCCGGTCTACCCTTCATTCCCTCCGAAGTGGGTGCCATTGTGGATTCCGGAGCCGAAATCGCCTTCCTCGCCCTGCCGCACGGCGTGGCGCATGAGTTCGCCGGACCCCTTCTGGAGGCCGGCCTGCGCGTCGTTGATTTGAGTGCCGACTTTCGCATCAAGGATCCCGCCGTGTACGCCGAGTTCTACGGGGAGAACCACCATGCCCCGGAGTTGGCTCGCGAGAGCGTGTACGGGTTGGTGGAACTTTATCGCGAGCAGATCGCCGCGGCGCGTTTGGTGGCAAGCCCCGGGTGTTATCCCACGAGCATCCTGATTCCGTTGATTCCGCTCCTGCGGGAGGGACTGCTGGATGTTTCCACCCTCCACGTCAGCAGCATGAGCGGGGTGAGCGGTGCGGGCCGCAATGCCAAGGTCGAATATCTCTACGCCGAGTGCAACGAGAGCGTGCGCGCCTACGGCGTGCCCAAACACCGGCACCTGGCGGAAATTGAGCAGGAACTCTCACTCGCCGCAGGGGCGGCGGTGCGGATCAGTTTTACCCCGCACCTGACTCCGGTCACGCGGGGTATTTTCACCACTATTTACGGCGCGCTGGTTCCTGGAGCGGAGGCCGCGTCCGTGGGGGCCTGTCTGAAGGGAGCCTACCGGGATGCGCCGTTCGTGCGCCTTCTGGAGGGGGCGTCCCTGCCGGACACAAAAAACGTGACGCACACGAATTTTGTAGATGTGGCCTGGCGGTTTGACACCCGCACGGGGCGGGTGGTTTTGCTGAGTGCCGAAGACAATCTTGTGAAAGGTGCTGCGGGACAGGCGGTTCAGAGTCTCAATATCCTGTGCGGATGGCCGGAGACCGAGGGATTGCTCTAGATACAAAACGCCGCCTTGAAATTGCGGCGTAATTTAGCCCCCGCATGGGAACGCTTCCTGCTCCCCCGGAAGAGTCTCTGTACATTTACTGATTGTCGACATGTCCTCTGTTTTTTCTGAAGTACCGGGCGGGGTCGCTGCACCCCGGGGTTTTTTGGCTGGAAGCGCCTACTGTGGGATCAAGGCGGGCAACGCCGACCGTCCCGATCTGGCGCTGATTGTGTCCGAGCGGCCGGCTGTTGCCGCCGGCACGTTCACCACGAACCGGGTAAAGGCGGCGCCGGTGCGTGTTTCAGCCGCCCATTTGCGCAGTGCGGAAACCCGTGCGATCATCGCGAATGCAGGCAACGCGAACGCGTGCACGGGGGTTCAGGGCATCGAGAACGCCAAGCGCATGGCGCTGGCGGTGGCGCAGTCGCTCGACGTCAAGCAGCGGCAGGTTTTGGTGTGTTCAACGGGGCGCATCGGGGTGCAGTTGCCCATTGAGCGGATGGAGGGGACGATCCGGGGGATGCGGGGCGTGGTGCACCGGGAGGGATCCTCCGCGGCGGCGGAGGCAATCATGACCAGTGACACGGTGCGCAAGGAGGTGGCGGTGGAGCTGGCGGTGGGGGGTGCGCGCGTGCGCATCGGGGGCATTGCCAAGGGGGCGGGGATGATCGACCCGAACATGGCCACGATGTTGTGTTTTCTGACCACCGACGCGGCCGTCTCCAAGGCGGACCTGCAGCAGGCGGTGTCCCTCTCGGTGGAGCATTCCTTCAACCGGATCACAGTGGACGGGGACATGAGCACCAACGACACTGTGCTCATGCTGGCCAACGGCGCGGCGGGAAACATCCCCCTCGAGCCGGGAACTCCCGACTTTGAGCGCTTTCAGCGCGCTCTGGACCACGTTACGCTCACCCTCGCCAAGATGATCGTCGAGGACGGCGAGGGGGTTACCAAATTCGTGGAAGTGCAGGTGCTTGGGGCGGCAAGTTTCTCCGATGCGCGCCGGGCGGCCGAGGCTATCGCCAAATCCTGCCTCGTGAAGTGCGCTTGGTTCGGCGGGGACCCCAACTGGGGACGGATCATGGACGCCCTCGGGTATTCCGGGGTCAAGATGCGGGAGGAGTTGGTGGACATCTACTACGACGGGGTGTCGGCCGTGCAGGGCGGGGTTGCCAGTTGCACGCCGCTCGAGAAACTCAAACAGGCCGTTGCTGCCAAACGCTTTCAGGTGACCGTCAACCTTCACCTGGGAGCCGCCGAGTACACGGTCTTCACTACAGACTTAAGCACCGACTACGTCGTGCTCAACATGGGCGAGTAGCCGACCGGGGGCCGCTGTGGAGCGCCCCAGGGGCGCGGCGAAGCTACTTTGCCGGGGTCACCCACAGGGGCGACGACCACGCCATGTTGCCGTCGGTTTGTTCCACGCGCAGGTAGTACCGGTTTTCCCCCGCAACCGGGTTTTCGTCAGTAAACTGTCTGGAGAACTTCTTCCCTCCGGGCTCGAAAACCTGGTAATCGCTTTCATTGCGAACCAGCGTGACCCGCTTGAGCGGGGCGGTTCCCTCGATCGCAAACTGCAGGACGGGTTTTTGTCCGCTCGAAAACACCGCCCCCATCGGGTGGCCGTCGCAGCTCAACTCGAGGAAGATCTTGTCGGTTGCAGCCACCGTGATGCGGGATTGAAGCCCGCGGATGATCCCCATCCGGCTGTCCTCCTCCACGTACACGCCCCCAAAGGAGGCATGCTGCGAGATGTGATCGGAGCTCGCAAACACCCCCAGTTTGTGGCCGCGCTCCAGGGCATGCTGGTAGAGTCCGTTGTTGCGGAGCGCTCCGAAGTCCTCAATC
>JBILWF010000451.1:0-3472 GCA_044370075.1 Chthoniobacteraceae bacterium
GGGAACGTGGCAGGGCATTTTCTTGTTTGAACACCGGCGCGCTCCCCATGTGCGATCGGTGGTGGTGAGCGTGGTCGGCGCCTAGCCGGGCCCGCGAGGCTTTGCGTTTGCTGCGTGGATCGCTAGAGTGCGGCCCATGCACCGAAACGAGATGCGCTTGGATCCGCTTACCGACGAATGGACGCTGTTTTCGGAAAGCCGTGCCCACCAGCCTGCGGCGCCATCCGTGTTGGAGGAGGCCTCTGCACAAACCGCGGCGAACCCGTTTGTGGCGGGTTTTGAGCACTATGCGCCGCATACGCTCTACCAGGCCGGCAACGGTCAGGGATGGAGGGTACGCGTCGTGCCGAACCGGGCTCCGGTGCTTCGCGTTGAAGGAGATGCGACGCGCCACGGGGAGGGTTTCTACGACCACATGGACGGTGTGGGGGCGCATGAGGTGATCGTGGAGACCCCCGACAGCCGCGCCCTGGAGCTGTTGGAATCCGATCATCTGCAGGAGGTACTGCTGGCATGGAAAAACCGGATTGTGGACCTGATGCGCGACACGCGGCTGCGCTCTTTTTCGATTCTGAAGTCGGTGGGCCGCAGCGCGGGTGCCTTGCTGCCGCATTCCCTCAGCCAGCTTGTGGCGATGGCGGTGATCCCTTCCCGGCTCAAACGCAAACTCGACGTCGCGCGCGCCTTTTACGACCTTAAGAAGCGCTCCATTTTTGAAGATATTCTCGCCGAGGAAATACGGACCGGGACGCGGATTGTGTACGAAAACCACGGCTTCTGCGGCTTTTGTCCGTACGCATCGCGAAGTCCGTTTGAACTCGCCATTTATCCCAAGCGGCAGGTGTGCGATTTCCACGCCATCAGCGAAGAGGAACTCTGCCAACTCGCGGACATGCTCCGGGTGACCCTGCGCAAGCTCAATGGTGCGCTGGATCATCCCCCGTACCAGCTGTTTTTGATTACCGCACCCACGCGCACGACACGCCACGATCACTGGAGCACGCTGGAACGCGATTTCCGCTGGCACATTGAAATCCTGCCCCGCTTGTATCCTGCGGGTGCGATTGAGCTGGCCACTGGCTCGTGGGTCAACGGCGTGTGGCCGGAAGTGGCCGCGGAATACCTTCGCGGAATCCGCGTTCCGGAGTAGGTGGAGTGTGCGGTATTTTGAATCAGACGCTGCCCCTCCGGGGTGCCGTGATGAGTTTTCAATCCGATGAACCCCAAGGAACTGCCCATTTATGGGATTGAGAACGTGCTGGTTGCCACTCTCCGGGAGGGCAACCGCGTGATTTTGGAGGCGCCCACCGGTTCGGGCAAATCCACGCAGGTGCCCCAGATGATTCTGGATCACGGCTTGATCCCGTCGGGAGAAGTCGTGGTGCTTCAGCCCAGACGGCTGCCCGCACGGATGCTCGCCGCGCGAGTCGCCGCCGAACGGGGCGTCGCGCTCGGACAGGAGGTGGGTTACCAGATCCGTCTGGACGCCGTCTGCTCCTCGCGCACGCGCATTCGCTATGTGACCGAAGGCGTGCTGCTTCGCCAGATGCTTTCGGATCCGACACTCGAAGGCGTGGCTGCCGTGTGTTTCGACGAATTCCACGAGCGGCATTTGTACGGGGACATCACGCTGGCGCGTGCGCTCGAGATCCAGCAAAGCCTTCGCCCCGACCTCAAAATCGTTGTGATGTCCGCCACGCTGGATACGGGCAAACTGCAGGAATATCTGCGCCCGTGCGAGGTGCTTTCGAGTGCCGGACGCACCTACCCGGTCGACATCCGGTATCTGCCGCGGCCTGCAGACGACACGCCGGTGTGGGAGTTGGTGACGCAGACTTTTGAACAAACCGCCGCATCCATCGAGGGCGATGTCCTCATCTTCCTGCCGGGTTCGTACGAGATCCAGCGCACCCTGCAGGCGCTGAGGGAAAGCGGCGCCGGCCGGGGCTGCATGCTGCTGCCTTTGCACGGGGAATTATCTCCGCAGGAACAGGATGCGGCTGTAGCGCGGTATGACCGGCGCAAGGTGATTGTGTCCACGAACGTCGCGGAAACCTCCCTGACCATCGACGGCGTGCGGGTGGTTATTGACAGCGGGCTTGCCAAGATTGCGCGCTTTGACCCCTACCGCGGCATCAACACGCTGTTGCAGGAACGTATCAGCCGCGCCTCGGCGGATCAGCGCGCAGGGCGCGCGGGGCGCACCGCCCCCGGTGTATGCCTGCGCCTGTGGACAGAGAAGGATCACCTTACGCGCCCGGCGCAGGAGCTGCCCGAAATCCGGCGTCTGGATCTTTCCGAGGTGGTGCTCACCCTGAAGGCAAGCGGCGTGGAGGACGTGGCGGGTTTTCGGTGGCTGGAAGCCCCGGATGCAAAGGCCCTGGAGCGAGCGTTGCAGCTGCTCACCGACCTGGGAGCCCTTTGTGCGGAAGGAACCCTGACCGGCCTTGGCCGCCGCATGCTGGCGTTTCCGGCGCATCCGCGATATGCGCGCATGCTGCTTGCCGCCGACCGGTATGGATGTGTGCCAACGGTTGCCCGCGTAGCGGCGCTTACGCAGGGGCGCTCCCTGCTGCGCCGCGCGGAGAACCGCGACATGGAGGCACAGCGCGATTCCGCGCTGGCGGCGGAGGGCGGTTCGGATCTTTTCGTCCTTTTGAGCGCGCTGCGGTTTGCGGAGGAAAAGGACTTTCAATTTCAGCGGTGCAAGCCTCTCGGGATCCACGCGGGCGCCGCGCGGGAAGCGGCCCTGCTCGCGCGCCAGTTTTTGCGCATCGCCCGCGATGAAAAGCTCAACATGTCCGAATCCGATGCTCCCGCAGATGCAGTCCAGCGGTGCGTGCTGGCGGGTTTTCCCGATCAGGTCGCACAGCGCATGGACCACGGCACGCTGCGCTGCCAGCTGGTGCATGGACGCAAGGGTGTTTTGGCGCGGGAAAGCGCCGCGCACCAGCACCCGCTGGTGGTGGCCTGCGAGGTGCGCGAAATCGAGGGCAAGGGAGCGGAGCGGCAGGTCCTCTTGAGCCTCGCCACGGGCATCGAGGAGGCGTGGTTGAAGGAGATTTTTCCGGAGGCTTTTTCCGAACGGATCGCCGTTGTCTTTGATTCGGTGCAGCGGCGCGTGCTGGGAAAGCAGACCGTGAGTTTCCACGATCTGATACTGAAATCCCGCGACACGGATGCGGTTCCCGCAGACGCCGCGGCCGCGCTTCTTGCGGACGAGGTGGAATCCGGACGGTGCGTACTGAAGGAGTGGACGGAGGAGATCGAGCAGTGGATTACGCGAGTCAACTTCGTGTCCTCCCGAGCTCCGGAATGGAACATTCCCGCGGTGACGGCATCCGACCGCCGCTTGATGGTCGAGCAGATCTGTCTGGGCGCAAACAGCTACCGCGAAATCAAGGACCGCGCGGTGTGGCCCGTTGTGCGAACTTGGCTGTCCGCCGCGCAGGCGGAGACCGTCGACAAGCTG
>JBILWF010000026.1:0-10782 GCA_044370075.1 Chthoniobacteraceae bacterium
CAGCCCGCGTACCTCGCCAATCGCCCCGGCGTGAATTTTATCAAAAAGCGCACGCCGCGTGCTGTAGCGCCAGCAAAAGCCGGACACCACGGAAAGCCTCTTCTCTTTTGCACGGCGCGCCATGTCCAGAATGCTGCGGGCTCCGACTGGATCCGTTCCCATAGGCTTCTCGCAGAAGACATGCTTGTTCGCCTCAACGGCCGCCGTGAAGTGCAGCGGGCGGAATCCGGGAGGCGCGGCGAGAAGCACGCAGTCGATGTCCTGGGCGAGCACGCCCTTGTAGGCGTCCAAGCCCGTGAATTGGCGATCCTTGGGAACATCAACCCGGCCCGGCGCAGATGCATATTTACTGCTCAACCCCTGCAGGCTGGACTGAAGTTTTTCGGGAAAGAGGTCCCCCATGGCGACAAGCTGTACGCCGGGGTCCGCCTCGAGGGCGTTGTTGGCCGCTCCAGAACCGCGACCGCCGCAGCCAACGAGTCCGATGCGGATGCGCTCGGCTTTATGTTGCGCCTTGGAGATCGCGGGGAACGCGAGCGTACCGGCTACAGTCGAGGAAGCTTTGAGAAAGTCGCGGCGGGAGAAGTCTGGAGCGGTTGGAATATTCATAGGGGAGAATTGAGGTGGGGGGTATTGCGGCGAATGGACGCCTGAAGATTCTGACGGGCTTTCCCGAAAACTTACAACATTGAATCCACCTGCGGTCTTTAAGTAATCGCGGGTCGGATTTGCCTCGGTGATTTTCCGTCAAAGCAAGCCACTTAGTCCAGTGGGTGCGGCTCGAAATCGCCGTTTTCCACCCATGGCGTCTTCAGAATTTCGCCGCGCATGAATCGCTCGTAAAACCCCGCGTTTGCGGGGTTGGAGTGGGGATACTGATCAAAAACCGCACCCTGTCCGAACATGCGCGGATCCCCCTCGGCACGCAGCTTTGCATGCAGTTCCCCGCGCAGACCAGACCGGAGCTGTTCCTGTGCCGGACTCGCAGCGAGATTTTTTACGCAGTCTGGATCGGTTTTGAGGTCATACATTTCAGCGGGAGGTCTTTTTCCAAAGCAGAGTGCCCAAAAAGGGTCCGCCGCGTTTTTGCGGTGTTCAGCCAGAATGAGGGATTTCGTCGGACTGGCGTCGACGTTCAGGTAACCGGTCTCCGGGTTGCAGGCCGGCCAGCGGGAGGGTTCGTAGTTTTCAAGATAAAGCGTGCCCGCTTTAAGAAGAGCGCGGACGGGGTAGCCTGCATCCTGGGGGCGTCCGATATCGTGGCGTTCCATGCCTAGCAGCACAAAATTACGCGCAGCAACGACCTGTCCGGAACCCTTCGCGCGGAAAATTTCGATCAGACTGCGGCCCGCAAATTCCGCCATGCGGGTTTGTTCCCGGGAGAGGCCCGCCACCTCCAAAATAGTGGGTGCGATATCCACGAAGCTTACGTAGTCGTCGACCACGCGGTTGCGTCCCTTCACACCGGCGGGCCACATGACTGCGAGAGGGACGTGGTTGGAGAATTCGTAGTCGCTACCCTTTCCCCGGGGAAAAGGCATTCCATGGTCGGAGGTGACAACCACCAGCGTGTTGGCGAGAAGGCCCCGTTTCTCGAGAGATTCCAGCATGCGTCCCAGATGCCGGTCGAAGTGTTCCACCTCAAATGCGTAGTCGAGCATGTCGTTGCGCACCGTTTCAGTGTCCGGCCAGAACGCGGGAACCTTTTCAATAGAATCCAGCCGGTACCCGCCCTTTTTCACTCCGGAACCAAACTCGTATCCGCGGTGGGGTTCAATGGCGCCGTACCAGAATGCCCAGGGTTTGCCGGGGGAAACCGTTTCGAGGAAATCCTCGAAATTGGCGGCGTAATCCGAGGGCCCGATTCCCGAGGTGGGTGCGGGGGCCTTGCGTTGGTTGAACGCTTTTCCGGTCATCTGCCGTGGTCTTCCCTCGGAATCTTTGGCAACGCCCGGTCCCCAGCCCTTGGTGGTGTGGCCTACGGACCAGCCGTGCTCGGCGAGCGCCTCGCCCCAGCTCTTGAATTCAGGCGGGAAGAAGCAGAGGTGGTTTGCTGCCTCCTTCAGCTGCCAAGAGTTGCGCCCGGTAAGGATGCAGGCCCGCGAGGGCGCGCATTTGGCGTTGGGCGTGTAGGCGTTTCTAAAAAGAATTCCCTCCCGTGCAACGCGATCGAAATGCGGTGTGCGCACCCATTTCGTTCCGTACGCGCCAGCGTGTGCGCCCCAGTCGTCGGCGATCGCAAAGAGAATGTTGGGCGGTGACGGTGGCTGAGTTTCGGCAGTGGCGCCGGAGAGCCGGACGGTGGTGAGGACGAGCCACAGGGCGGAAAGGGAGTGGAGTGATTTCACGGGGGATGGGATTTTGTTTAGGCCGGTATCGCAGCA
Source organism: Chthoniobacteraceae bacterium (assembly GCA_044370075.1). Taxonomy (GTDB): domain Bacteria; phylum Verrucomicrobiota; class Verrucomicrobiia; order Chthoniobacterales; family Chthoniobacteraceae; genus Chth-196. The sequence goes on from JBILWF010000026.1 coordinate 2,385, forward strand.
TGGGGCGTGGTCGGGGAGTTTTGACGCGCGGGACTGCCCACATAATCGGCTGTTTCCGGAGTGAGCCCCGCGGCGATGCAATCCGGGCAAAGGCGTGTTTCGGGGCGTTCGATCTCGGTTTCTTCTGCAAGGAGGAAGAGCACGTGACATGGATCGTGCAGGCAGTTCACAAAACGGTGCGTGGTTCGTCCTGAATGTTTGCACTGCCCAAACGGACTCATGTTTTTGGGAACAGGCACAGTCATGCGCTTATCAAACACGAAGCACTCGCCAAGCCAGTGCTCGTTTCCGAACTCCTTTTGATAGGTCACGATGCCGCCGTGGAGTTGGTATACGCGCTCGAACCCGTTTTGGCGGAAAAGCGCGGAAGCCTTTTCGCAACGCACGCCGCCGGTGCAGTACATGAGTACTTTTTTATGCCGGTAAGCATGCAGTTGATCGAGAAAAGCCGGCAGTTCCCGAAAATGACCGATGTCGCAGGGGATTGCACCCTCGAAGCGCCCGGCGTCCGACTCATAGCGGTTACGTACGTCAACAAGCACCGCCTCCGGGTCCTCCTCCAGCATGCGCTTCCATTCCGCGGCGGAGATTTGGTTGTGGGTGTCTGCAACAAGAGCGGCCCCCGCGCCGAGGGCCACGATTTCAGGGCGCACCTTGACCGAGAGTTTGGGAAATGTGGATGCATCGCCCGGGCTGGTCTTTATATCCATGTCGGCGAAACGTGCGTCCCCCCGCAGATGATTGACGTATGCGGCGATGCCGGGTTCCGGCCCCGCAACGGTGCCGTTGATGCCCTCTGTTGCGACCAGGATGCGTCCCTTGATCCCGAGGCCGGCACACAGGGTGCGATGCGATTCCGCGAGAGCGCTCGGATCCGCAATCGGCACGTATTTGTAAAACAGCAGAACGGGGTGGGAATCGTGCATGGAATAGAAACCTTCCAATGCGCGGGCTTGCGCTTCAATGCGCATTTACGCGGGTTTCTCAGAGTGTGCCATCACAGGCCGGTTCCGCGGGGTCGAGGAATCGCGCCATGGAAAGCACGTTGAGAAAAGCTTTGGGCACAAAGGAATCGATTTCCACAAATTCCGGGACACGGGATCCGTCCCCGCTGCGTTCCGAGCAGTGCGCGTTGGCGCCTGAGGGACCGAGTCCGTCCAGCGTGGGACCCAGTTGCCACAGGTAGTTGGCGTCGCTCAGACCGCCCCGAGCGGTGTTTTCCACGCGCATTCCGTGCTGGTTTCCTGTGCGGTGCCACAGGGCGAAGAGTTGCTCCGAAAGCGGATGCGGAGGCCACGCGGGGCTTTGACCGATGCAGCGCACGGCGATTTCGGGTGCGGATTTTTCGCGATCGAGCGCGGTTTGCAGACCCTCCACTGCGGCGCAGGCGTTTGCGAGAATCCGCGGGTCAAACGCGCGAATCTCCAACTCCGCGCTGGCCTCATGAGGGACGCGGTTAATGACGGTTCCCCCGGAGATTTTTCCCACGTTGAGAGTAAGGGCCTGTGTGTAATCGGTAAGAGTGTGCGCTGATTGTAGCGCGCGGCTGAGCCCGAGAATGGCATTGATCCCCTGCGGGTGGGCGCTGCCCGCATGCGCCGCGATGCCGCGCGCGTCGAACCGGTACTCTGCGCGGCCCTTGCGGGAGGTGACTACATGAAAGGCTTCGTTTACGCGGGGGCCTCCTTCGAACACGAGTACCGCCCGGGCCCCCCGGGGGCACTGCGCGGAAACAAGCGATCCAAATTCGGCGCCAATGGCTTCCTCGCTGGAATTCGCCGCAATCATAAAGGAGGTGGATTCCCAAACCTCTGGAAAGGACTCGCGCAGACCGTGCAGCATGAGCCACAGCAGTGCGGTGCCGCCCTTGATGTCCACGGTACCCGGCCCGTAAATGCGCCCCTCGCCAGGCGATTCCTGCCAGTGGAAGCGGTTGCGTTGTTCCTCCTCCTCTGGAAAAACCGTGTCGAGGTGGGTGACGAGAAGCACCGGTTTTTGTATCGCGCCCGGACGTTTGAGCACCAGATGCCGACCGTGTGAGGGATGCGCGGAATTGTGGAACTCCGGGGTGAACCCAAGTGGTTCAAAGCATTCGGCCGTGAGCTCCCCAACTGCATTTACGCCGGCGATGTTTTCCGTGAAGGAGTTTATGGACACCATGCGTTTTAGCCACGCAAGGGCATCGGGAAGTCGTGTCTGCAACCCTTCGCGAAGGTGGGTGGTGTCGGGGTGTTTCATGCGCGTGCGCACGCTATCACGGGGTCTCTTTTTTGCGAACGCCAATGCCGGGAAGCTCCGGTACGAGAAGCCTCCCCTTTGGATCAAAGCGGAGACCCTCGTAGTCGTCATTCAGCACCCAGAGGTGTCCGTCCAAATCAATCCAGTCCGCAAGCGGCGCCAGATGAGCAGCCGCCGTAGTGCCGATGCTGCTTTCAATCATGCATCCGAGCAGCACCCGCAGTCCGCAGGAACGCGCGGCCCGGATGCCTTCGAGCGCCGGTTCAAAGCCGCCGAACTTCAGCAGCTTTATGTTGATTCCATCCACCCACTCTCCGAGGGCGTAAATGTCCCCGACGCTCTGAACGCTTTCATCGGCATAGAGCGGCGGTATTTCTGTCCGCGGGATTTGACGGAGTTTTTTCCATGCATCTATTCCGAGAGAATGGGCGACGGGTTGCTCGACAAAAGCGACTCCGAGTTCGGCGAGTTTGGGAAGAATTTGCAGCGCCTCGGGCGGGCTCCATCCGCCGTTTGCGTCGGCGAAGAAGACGGCTGTGGATGCGGCAGCCCTCGCATGTTGAACGATTTGGAGATCGTGTTCCATGGAGCCGCTTCCGAGTTTGAGTTTAAAAATGGAGAACTGGGAATGGAGCGAATCAAGTCGCCTGTGGAACGCGTCCCAGTTGCTTGGAATCGAAAGGGAATGGCATGCGGGTTTGGGAGGAACCGGGGGGATATCGAAGAGTGCGCCGATGGGTTTGCCGGAACGTTTGCCCTGGCTGTCGAGGCGCAGTAGATCGAGGGCTACGCGTGCTGTGCGTGGACAGTCCGCGGGGAGGGAATCGGGGTGCGTGGGGAGGGAGGAAACCCACGCGAGTGTCGGCCCGGGTGCGTCGGTGTAGTACGGCACAAAGGGTGCCTCGCCAAGCGCCTCGAATTCCTCATTGAGGCGGGACACGCGCAGGACGGTTCGGGTGAGCGAGACGCCGTGGGCGATGCGGAAGGGTTCGCGAAGCTGAAGGGTATGCAGGCGGGCGAGCACGAGCGGGGGGTGGGGGCGCGGGTTACCGAATCCGGTTTTTACGAGCGAGCAAGTTAGATTCGGCTGAAAATGTGAGGAAGGGCTCAAAAAAAACTGCCGGTTTCCCGCATCACAGGAAACCGGCAGTTGGTTGGGTGCTTGAGCCCCGTGGGAGGCGTCTGCAGAGAGGTTATTTGCCTTTCTTGGAGCCGTTGCCCTTCATGGACTTGGTCAGCTTCAGAACGCGCTCACGCATGACTTTGCCCGCCTTGAATTTGACGGTTGCGCGCGCGGGAATCGGCACTTCGCTACCCGGCTTGTTTGGGTTGCGACCGATGCGCGGTTTGGTCAGGCGGACCTCCAAGACACCGAAGTTGCGCAGTTCGACATTCTCTCCGCGGGCCACCGCGTCGATGATAAGGTCGAGTGTAGACTGAACAACGTCAAGAACTTGGGATTGTGTTATGCCCGTTTTTTCACTGATCTGGACCACGAGGTCTCTTTTGGTAAGTGTTGCCATGCGAGCAAATTCCCACATTGAAGCTCCGTAGATCAAGCTATTGTCGCATTCGCGCGCATTTTATTTCTTAGCGGAAAATTCAACTTCCTCGGGTCCACCTGTTACGGGATGTCCGGTTTTTATCTAGCGGCTCAAAGCCGCTAAATAGGCGGGCTGGCGGGGAACAGGCGGCCGGTGGGGGGAAGCGGTTTGATGCGCCGGCGTCTAATCGATTCCGAGTTTCTTTCTGCCCTCGGCGGAGATGCGTTCGGGTGCCCACGGCGGATCCCATACCAGCTGCACATCGGCGTCCGCAACGCCCGGCACGGAGAGGATGCGCTGGCGGGCGTCGGCTGCGAGGGAGGGGCCCATGCCGCAACCTGGCGCGGTGAGGGTCATGTGGACGAGGACGGAGCGGCCCCCGGGCGAGTCCTCGCAGCGCATTCCGTAGATGAGCCCGAGGTCGACAATGTTTACAGGAATCTCCGGATCGTACACCTCCCGCAGCGCGGCCCACACGGCCTCCTCGCTAAAGTCGCCCTCCTTTTTTTGATGGGGCTGGGAGACCTGCTGTCCGAGCGCATCGGCATCCCCGGCGCCTATGCGGAAGAGTCCGCCCAGATCGGCGTGCACGGTGAATGTGCCGCCGAGGGCCTGCGTGATTGTCACCGACGTGCCCTCGGGAAGTGTTACGCTGTGGCCGCTGGGAATTTGAGTTGCCTCCACGGCACGGGTGAGGGTGATGCTTTGATCCATGAGGTCGGGGAGTGGTTTTAAAAACGGAGATTAGAAAAGAACGGGTCTGTAGGGGGAGGGGATCAAGCGATCACATCGTTGGAGCCCCCAGGCGTCCGTATTGCGGTGCGGTTTTCGTCGACTGCGTGTCGACGGTGCGTCAATCGTGTGTCACCCGCCAGCGCGTCTCAGGGTAGAGGTTGATTTCGTCCGCATCGATTGCGAATCCGCAGGATTCCATCAGGTAAGCAACGCCTTCTTTGGAGTGCATTGTTTCGCGCAGACTGCGAGCGAACAGTTCGATGTACTCCTTGTAGCTGTCGAGGGAAAGGGCGCCATCGGACACGTACTTGGCCAGTTCGGCGTCGTGGCTGTCGATGAGGGTCATGAGTGCCTTGCGCAGGCGCAGGCGCATCACGGGATCTACCACCAACCGGAACGGATTGGCCGAGGGATCGGAGGGAACCGGGTCCCGGGAAATTTCAAACGGGAGTGTCGAGAGGTTGTAGGCGGAGAGGGATTCGTCCATGGCGGGTGGCACGGTTTAACCTAGCGACTGGTCCCCGGACTGCAAGAGACCGATCAGGAGGAGGGTTCGCGCGGGGCGCTTTTCCAGAAGGGTTTCGGCACGAGCGCGAATCCCATCAGAACCAGTTGGCTGCACACAAAGAGCATCAGCCACGTAAAGGCGGCCGACATGAAGCCGTAGGAGTGCAGTCCGATGCCGAGCAGGTTTACGCCGAACCAGGACCACGCAGTGATGATGTTTCCACCGATGGCGAGGGCGAGCAGTCCCTGCTCGCGGGCGAGGCCGCCCCAGCGTGCATGAAGAAAAAGCGCGTTCCAGAGCACGATCATGAGCGCGCCGTTTTCCTTCGCGTCCCATCCCCAGAAACGTCCCCAAGACTGGTCCGCCCAGATGCCCCCCAGGACGGTGCCCACAAAGCTGAAGAGCGCGGCGAAGCAAACAATCCCGTAGATCATTTTTTGGAGGGAACGGGAGATTTCGGGTGTGAGGCTGCGCGTAAAAACACCGAGGATGACGCAAAGCGCGGCGAGCAGGCCCGCGACGAAGGTGGCGGAGTAGCCCAGGGTGACCACAACCACATGGGTGGCCAGCCAGAAGTTGGTATCCAAAACCGCCTGCATCATCTGCATCGTATCGCCGCTCAGGGCGAGATGGTGGGCGATGATGAGCGTGAGAAAACCGGCGCTGGAGGAGACCAGCAGGCCGATGGCGTTTTTCCAGAATCGCTCCAGGAGCAGTCCCAGCACGCAGGCTCCCCATCCGATGAACACGGCCGAGGAGTAGAGGTTCGTCACCGGAGGGCGCCCCTCGAGGACCATGCGGTAGATCAGGCCTGCGGTGTGCAGGACGAGGGTCACCCACGTGAGCAGACGCGCGGTGGTGTGCAGTCCGCCCAGCTTGGAAGGGGCAAGGGTGTAGGCCAGTGCGCAAAGGCCCGCGATCACGTACAGAACCATGGATTTGTAGAAGGGTTCCAGGTGGCTGAAGGCCTGTTCCCTTCGGCTTTTGGTCAGAGCATCGGAATCCTCGCGGGCGTAGCCAAGGTGGTTGCGGTATGCGGCGAGGGATGCGGAAAAGCCCGCCATATCGTTGGCGCGGTAGGCGGTGCCCATGGCGGCGAAGGCACGAAGGGACTCGGGAACGGGTTCGCCGCGGGCGACCTGAAAGATGGCCTCGCCTGTGCGCGTCCATGCGGGTTTGCCGGTGCTTTGGGAGTTCCACGTCGGGCTGATGACCAGCGGCGTGTCCATTTCGTTCATGGCGTTTGCGCGCTGGAGTTGGGTGATCATTTTTGTAAGGACGGCCTCGTCGTGGGGCGCTCCGTCTTTTTGGGCGCGGGCAGCGGCAATGCCCGCGGGAACCATTTTCACGAAGCCTTCGAGTTCCCGCTGCCAGTCCGGGGCGTTTTGCGGCTGGATGGTGTTTTGGAGGCGCATGTAAATGCTTGCTGCGTTCCACAGCTGTAAGACGGCGCGGTCGTACGGCGTGCGTGTGGATTGGTCCATGGGCTGGGCGCGCCGTGCCTCGTCGCGCAACTCCTCCATGCGCTCGTTGATCTGGTTCCACGAAAAGTGTTTACCATCCACTTCTTTGCCTTTGTCGCCTTCCATGGGCAGTCCGAGCAGTCCCTTGAGTTCCGGGTTGTCGATGCGGAACACGGGCAGGGTGTTGGCGCGTTCCTGAGCGAAAAACATCTCCAGAAGCCACTCGGAGGCGGAGAGGATTTTGGGTTTCTCCCACCAGTTGCGCCACGGATGGACGTTAAGGGTTTGTTTTTCGCGCAACTGCAAGAGGCTGTTGCGCGCCACGGAGTCCAGCGGTTGGGTGCGTCCGTTGGCGACGCACGGCAGACTGCCAAAGCCGCGCGCGGCAAATTGGTCCGGTTTGTCCGCGGGAACGCGCCAGGACGCGAGCGCCCACAGTGCAAAGAGGGCGGCAATCAGCTTGGGAATGCGGTTTTTTTTCATGGGAATAAGGGCGTTCGGGAGGCGGGTCGGAGACGCGGCCGGGCTCCTGAAGGCGGGGCTAGGCACCCGGGGGTACGGGACGCGCAAATTTTTGAGGGCCGCTTGTCTGCGCTCCCGGGGCGGTGGACGGCTGTTTGCGGCTCATAAAACCGGCCAGATGGTACAAAAACTGCCAAACCATTCCCACAGCCACCACCGCGCAGCCCAGATACGGGGTGATCCAGCCGGGGTTTTTCACCACTTGAAGCGAGCTGGTGCCTTTGCCACCCTCGAGTTCGGTGCGCCCCATCTGATGTTGGTAGAAGGTCAGCCCGCCATAGCGCAACGGATTGTTCATGGAGATGTCCACCTCCCGCTTTTCGCTCTTTGCGGGATTTTCGAGGCGGACGCGACTTTGGAAATGCTTGGGGATATCCGTACCCTCGTACACGTCGTGGGTGGTTTTGAGCAGGGTAAGGGAGAAGTCTTGTGCGTAGATTTCCCGGCGCAGCCCGATGCGGAACGTTTTGCCGTCTACGCTGACCTCCTGCGGACGGAACCAGGGGGATACCAGCCAGGTGCCGAGGCTTGTCTGGCCGTGGAGCACTTCGACGATTAAAAACGGGGTGTTGCGCTGGTCCATGCCGCGCGCGGCGGGTACGCGGTTGAGGAGGTAATTCTGTCCCGCCCCCTGGGTGGAGGCGGGGGGCAGTGCTTCGAGAGGAATGGGTCTGTTTGCGGCGATTTCACCCGCGGCGTATTTGCGGGCAAGCGCCTGCGGGTTGGCGGCCTCCATGGGACGAATTCGGCGGAACTCTGCGAGCATGGTTTCGCGGAAACCGCTTTTGAGCGAGGCGACGAGTTTTGCTGAGCGCTCCGGATTTGCCGCCACCCGGTTGACGGAGCCGGTCAGGTCGCGGGGATCCTCGCCCAGGGTGCGGAGCGCACGGCGCCACACGGAGGCTCTGCCGTCGTTGGTGGCAGCCTGGGCGGCCAGTGCGGGGAGGGCCTCGGCCGAGGAGTAGCGCGATTCGAGCGCGCTGAGGGCCGTGATTACGGTGCCCGCGGTTTCTTTTACGGTCGCGTGTGCGTAAACCTCGCAGTTTTCGCCCGCCTCAACGATGCGCATCCGAAAAGGAATTTCGGTCGAGTGCAGTTCGCGCCCGGCTTGGAGCGCGGCTTCTGCGAAGGCGACTACCCGTTCGCGTCCACTGGCGTCGGGTGCGGCGATCGCCACCAGTTCGATGTCGCGGTGGGACTCGGAATCAGCGCGCGTTTCGCCCTCGGCGAAGCTGATGAAACTTTCGCGCGAGAGGAGGTCGGTGGCGAGTTGCCCTACCAGCAGCAGGATGATTCCGGCGTGGGTGAGGTGGATGCCCGCCTTGCTCCAGCGCATCTGGAAGCGGTTGATGTGTGCGGCAATCAGGTTGAAGAGGAGGGAAAATCCC
>JBILWF010000685.1:0-3455 GCA_044370075.1 Chthoniobacteraceae bacterium
CGTCGAGGTCGCGTCCTCAGAGAGCGAGCTGCCCGATATCGACGAGGCCTTTCTCGTGGTCGAGGCCGAGGCCCGCGCAGACGTGGTGCGGGGGCTTCTGCTCGCGCATCTGCCGGAGTCCGCCCTCGTCTTTTGCGGGACGCGCGAGGAGACACGGGCGATGGCCCAGGGGCTCGTATCCAAAGGCTTTTCCGCGCTCGCCCTGCACGGCGAGCTCGAACAGCGCGAGCGCGACGAGGTCATGGCGCAGTTCTCGAATGGCAGCGCGCGGGTCTTGGTTGCCACGGACGTCGCGGCGCGCGGGCTCGACATCAAGGGCTTGGCGTGTGTCATCGCATGCGAGCTGCCCAAAGACCTGGACACCTATGTGCACCGCATCGGCCGCACAGGTCGGGCGGGCGCGCGGGGCGCGGCCTTCGCGCTCGTCACGCCGCGGCAGGTGGAGCGCGCGCAGGCGCTGATGACTTCGCGGGGCGGTGGGCCGCGGTGGCTTAAGCCCTCGCCGCCGCCGCCCGGCGCGCGGCCGACGCCACCCGCCATGGCCACGCTCGCGCTCGAGGGGGGACGCCAAGACAAGCTCCGCCCTGGCGATATCCTGGGCGCGCTGTGCGGCGACGTCGGCCTCGCGGGCACAGAGGTCGGCGCGATTCAGGTCGGCCAGACCCGCAGCTACATCGCCATCGCGCGGGCGCGGGTCGGCGACGCGCTGCGGGGGCTGCGCGCGTGCAAGGTCAAGGGGCGCGCGTTCAGGGTCCGTTCGCTGCCGTAACCGGACACGGACGCCCGTGAAATTTGCGCACAAAGCCCCTTGAAGGGCGGGGGCGTCGGCTTCATAAGGGGCGCAGGTCTGCTCGCCTTCAACCCTACGCCCAAGGCCCGCACACATGCCCAACGCGCAGTCCGCCGCTCCGGAAGCCGAAGAACCTCCGCAGAGCGCGCCCCGCTCGCTGTACCCGCCCGAGTTCGAGGCGGTAGACGGCTACCCGACGACGGCCGACGTGGTCGTCAACCGCACGGACGAGCGCAAAGGGCTCGGCATCTACGCGCTGCGCCGCTTTGAGCGCGGCCACCGGATTTGCCGAATCAGTGGCGTCATCTCGCACGAAATCCGCCAGCACACGCTGCAGATCACGCCGTCGAGCCACCTACACGACCCGTGGTTTACCGGCTACTTGCTGCACTCGTGTGACCCGAACGTCTTCTTGGACATCCTGCGCTTCGAGCTGTGGGCGCTCAAAGACATCGAGGTGGGCGAGGCCCTCTCGATGGACTACGCCTCGACCGAGGACGTGCTCTTCAAGCAGTTCCCCTGCCTGTGCGGCGCCGGCAATTGCCGTGGCTGGATCACAGGCCGCCGGGAGGCGCCCGACGTCGCTCTGATGGCCGCGGTCGCCGCGACCCCCAAGGACGCCCAGTGAGCGCGGCGCACCCGAACGACTGGTGGCGGCGGCCCGATCTGGACTACCGCGACGGCACGCTGCAGCTCGGCGGGCAGGACCTTGAGGCCCTGGCGGCCGAGGTCGGCACGCCGAGCTACGCCTACTCGACCCCGCGAGTGCGAGCGAACGTGGAGCGCCTGCTCGCCGCACTGAAGGGCACGGGCCTGCGCCACCGCGTGCTCTACGCGATGAAGGCCAACCGGAGCGTCCCGCTCCTGACCTTCTTGCGCTCGACGGGGCTCGTCGGCATCGACGTGTGCTCCCCGAACGAGCTGCTGCTCGCGCGGCGCGTCGGGTTCGCGGGTGCGGACATCTCGTACACCGCGACGTCCGTCTCGGAGCCGGATCTGGACATCGTGGCGCGCAACCCCGACGTCCGGGTGAACGCCGACAGCCTCTCGACTCTGCGACGGCTAGCGAAGCGCTGCCCGGGCCGGCGTGTCGGCCTTCGCATCAACCCCGCGATGGGCGTCGGTTACGGCGAGAACGGCCTGCTGCGCTACGCCGGAGACCGCGTCACGAAGTTCGGCATTTATCGCGAGCACCTGCCCGAGGCGCTCGAGGTCGCGCGGTCGGCGGGCCTGGTGGTCGACGGCATTCACTTTCACACCGGCTGCGGCTACTTGGGCCCGCAGCTCGAGGCGTGGGAGGCCATCGTCCGCGAGTGCCTCAACTTCTTGGACGCCATCGACGGCCCCGTCGAGGTCAACCTGGGCGGCGGGCTCGGTGTGCCGCACGCCCCGAGCGACCGCCCCCTCGACCTGGACGCTTGGGCGGGCGTCGTGTCGCGGACGCTCGGCGGTCGAGACGTGCGCGTGTCCGTCGAGCCCGGAGACTACGTCGCGAAGGACGCCGGACTGATCCTGACGCGCGTGAACACCGTCGAGACCAAGCGCGGCGTGCGGTTCGTGGGGGTCGACAGTGGCTTCAACCTGGCGCCGGAGCCCGTCTTCTACCAGCTCCCCGTGGTGCCCGTCGCCGTGACGCCGCGCGGCGGCCCGACCGCGGAGCGCGCCCCCGCCACACTCGCGGGCAACATCAACGAGGCGCTCGACATTTGGGCCGAGGGTGTTCACCTGCCCGTCGACCTGCGCGAGGGCGACCTGATCGCCCTGCTGAACGCCGGCGGGTACGCGCAGGCCATGGCCTCGGACCACTGCATGCGGGGCGGCGCGCCCGAGACGCTCATCTGGTGACGCAGGCGAACGTCGCGCCGCCGTGGCTGCGGGCGGCCGCGCGGGCGGCGCTCGCGCTCGAGGCGGACGCCCTGCTCGCGCAGTGCGACGTCGACGTCTACACCGGCGGCGGCCCCGGCGGTCAGCATCGCAACAAGACCGAGAGCGCCGTGCGGCTCACCCATCCGCCCACGGGCGTGACCGTGACCGCCACAGAGCGGCGCAGCCAGCACGAGAACCGCGAGGTCGCGCTCGAGCGGCTGCGGGAGCGGCTCGTGGCGCTGACCTATGTCCCCAAAGTGCGGCGCGCGACGCGGCCAACCAAGGGCTCTCAGGAGCGGCGCCTCGCGGGCAAGAAGCGCGACGCGCGGGTCAAGGCCGACCGCAGGGGGGGCGCCGACTGAGGCCGGGCGTGGCTACTCCAGCAGCGCGGCGCGCACGGCGAGCCCGACGCTCGTCGAGTGAACCACCGAGGTGTTCCGCCCCCAGACGGTCCGCGCGTGCGCGACGTTCAGCTCGACCTCGGGCGTGATGCGCGTAATCAGGCCAACGGGGACCACGAGCCGGTCGCGGTCGAGCGTCACCTCACGCAGGTCCAGGTTATTCGTGCCGACGTAGTCTTTGGCCGGGAGCTCCGGGTCGATCGCCGCGACGCTCACGCCGATGACGCGCCCCCGCTCGATCGCGTAGTCGAAGTCGGCGCCTGCATAGGGCAACAAGCGGCCCCAGAGGAGCTGACCGAACCGCAGCGAGCTCGTGACCTGGTCACCGGCGCCGTCGAAGCGCAGCACGTAGCCCGCGTCGAGGCGCGCGAAGGTGCCCGTGGAGAAGGCGACGCCAA
>JBILWF010000453.1:0-3450 GCA_044370075.1 Chthoniobacteraceae bacterium
ACTCTCCCCGGAGCAAGTCACCGGACGGATCATTCTCATCCCCTCGCTCAACTTTCCCGCCGCTCGCACCGCCACCCGCCTCTCGCCGCTGGATGGCATGAACCTCAACCGCGCTTTTCCCGGCGAGCCCGAGGGGCCCGTCACCAGCCAAATCGCCCACTTTCTGCGCACCCGCCTTTTTCCGCTCAGCGACGTGGTCATCGACATCCACTCCGGCGGACGCAGCATGGAGTTTGTGCCCTGCGCGCACATGCATCTGGTCGCAGACCGCGAACAGCGCGCACGCATGTTTGCCGCGATGCTCGCGTGGGGAACGGACTTCGCGTTTCTCTACGCGGACATTGCCGGCACGGGCCTGCTGCCGGTCGAAGCCGAAAACCAGGGCAAACTGGTGGTCACCACCGAACTCGGCGGTGGCGAGGCTGTTCCGGCTTCCGTGCACCGGATCGCACGCAACGGCCTGCACAACGTGCTCGTGCACGTGGGGGCGCTCAAGGGACGCGAGAAAACACGCGCCTCCGAGGGAAAACCACCGACGATCCTGACGCAGGCCCTCAACCGGGAAGACTATCTGCTCGCGCCCGAATCGGGTGTTTTTGAAATCCGCGTGGACCTCGGTTCCAAAGTCAAACGCGGCCAAATCGTGGGCTTCATCCACCACCTCGAGCGTCCCGATCGTGCGCCGGAACCCATCATCGCGGGAAGTGCAGGCTATCTCATTACCATGCGCGCGCCCTGCCTCACCCAACAGGGGGACTGTGTGGCGGTCATCGCCAAAGAGGTCACCGCGGCGCAGGTGCTCAAGGCATGAGCACACCCGAACCCAAGCCCCTTCCCGCGCGGCAGGCCGCGGCCCTGCTCGCCTTCATGTGGGGCGCTTATTTTTTGAATTACAGCGACAGGCAGGCTGTCTTTTCGATGTTCCCCTCCCTGCGCGCGGATTTGGGAATGTCCGACCGACAACTCGGTCTCACCGGTGCGCTGTTTCTGTGGGTGTACGCCGTGGGCTGTCCCGCCGCCGGATTTCTCGCGGACCGGTTTTCCAAACGGCTTTTAGTGGTGCTGAGTCTGGTGCTTTGGAGTCTGGTGACGGCGGCCACGGGCCTCGCTGCGAGCGCCATTCCGCTGCTTGCGTTGCGGGCCGCCATGGGTGTTTCCGAGTCGCTTTTCATGCCCACCGCCATCGCGCTCACCGCCGGTGCGTACGCGCCCGCCCTGCGTTCCCGCGCAGTCTCCCTGCTCACCACGGCCCAAATCGCGGGCACCGTCGGCGGCAGCTGGTTCGGCGGTTGGATGGCCGACCGCGGACAGTGGCGCGGCGCCTTTTTCGCGCTGGGCGCGGTCGGGCTTCTCTACGCCCTGCCCTACGTCTGGTTTTTGCGGTCGATACCCGACGCCACACCCCCGGAGCCTCCAGCCGGGGCCGCCCGGCAGGGCTCGTTCGCGCTGCTCCGGGTGGGTACCTTCGGGTTACTGTGCGCGGTATTTCCCGTGTTCGTGTTCGGGCTCTGGCTGCTCTACGGCTGGCTGCCGGTCTTTCTGCACGACAAGTTTTTACTCACCCAGGCCGACGCCGCATTCAACGCAACGGTTTTTGTGCAAGCCACGACCGCCCTCGGTCTGCTCGGCGGCGGACGGCTCGCTGACGCCCTGTACGGCAGAACCAAGGCCGCACGCTTGTGGCTGATGTGCGCCAGTTTGATGCTGTGCGCGCCCTGCCTCCACGCACTGGGCAACAGCGCTTCGCTCTGGAACACGCGCATTGCAGCGGCGGGCTTTGGACTCTTCAGCGGTTTGCTCATGGGGAATATCTTTCCCGCGGCCTTTGATGTGGTCTCCGCCCATACGCGTGCGCTCGCCGTCGGTATCCTCAACTTCTGCGGCGCAATCATGTCCGGATGCGCCACCCTGTTCGGGGGCGAACTCAAGCAAAGCCTCGGCATCGACCGCCTCCTGTCGGTTACAGCCGTGGCCTACATGGCCGCGGCACTCGCCCTTGTGTTGGGAATCCAAACGCTGTTTGCGAGGGACTTTGCCCGCAACCAAGCCCCCGTATCCGCCCCGTGAAAACGTCCCTTCGCCTCCGCTTCGCGTGGGTCATCTGCCTCTGGCTGCTGGTCCCAATCCGCCCGCTCACCGCAGCCAATCCGGAGGACGTAACCTTTGCCTCCGAACTCGACGCTTCCCCGCAGCGGTATGTCACGCTCGTGCCTCCCGGCCTCGACCGCACCCAACCGCATGACGTGCTCATCGCCCTCCACGGCCACGGCTCGGACCGCTGGCAGTTCATCACCGACACGCGTGCAGAGTGCCGCGCCGTACGCGACGTAGCCGCGCGCTTTGGCATGCTGGTGGTCTCCCCTGACTACCGCGCCCGCACCTCATGGATGGGACCCAAAGCCGAGGCCGACCTCCTGCAAATCATCGGGGAGCTCCGAAAAAAACATCCCATCCAGCGCATCTTCCTCACCGGCGGCTCCATGGGCGGAACCGGAGCGCTCATTTTTACGGCACTGCATCCCGACTCCGTAGCCGGCGTTTGCGCGCTCAATCCAACCGCAAACCTTATCGAGTACCGAAACTTTCAGGACGCCATTGCGGCCTCCTACGGCGGCACGCGCGCAGAGGTGCCGGAGCAATACCGCTCCCGCAGCCCCGAACTGTGGCCTGAACGTTTCACGATGCCGGTGGCCCTAACCACGGGGGGCAAGGACCAACTCGTGCCGCCCGAGAGCGCTCTGCGACTCGCCGCTGCACTCAAAGAGGCAAACCGCGCGGTGCTCAGTCTTCACCGCGAAAGCGGCGGACACGCGACCAGCTACGAGGATAGTGTCGAGGCGCTTGAATTTGTGCTGCGCGGCGCCGGCCTCACGCGCCCAGCCACGGGCGCCGGCCCCGCCACTGCAGCGCCGGACACCTCCGGACTCGCGAACAAAGCAGCCCAACTCGGCGGGTTGCTGGCCGCGCTGCCCCCACACAAATCCGACCTCCAAGCCGATGCGCGCATCTTTTACAAAGGCATCGAGTGGGCGCTGCGTTATGACAGCCCCACCGTCGCGGACGTCGCGCTCATCCACAAGGCGCTGGACCGGGGCATCGAACGCGCTGGGGCCCTCGCTCGCGGGACTCCAGAATGGACACGCAAAAAGGGAAAACTCGTGCGCGGCTATGTCTCGTCGGTGGACGGCTCCACGCAGCCCTACGGCCTTGTTGTTCCCGAGAGCTACACGGGCTCGGAGCCCGTGCGCCTCGACGTGGTGCTTCACGGCAGTTCAAAGCCGCATGGCATGAGCGAGCTGCGCTTCATGTCCCGTTTTGACGAAGGTGACACCGCCTCGCAACCGGGCCCCGGTGCCGCCTTCATCGAACTCCACCCGCTCGGCCGCGTCGAAAACTGTTACCGCTGGGCGGGGGAAACCGACGTGTTCGAGGCAATCGAAGCCGTGTGCC
>JBILWF010000452.1:0-3450 GCA_044370075.1 Chthoniobacteraceae bacterium
TCACGCCCAACCTTTCGCTTTTCGACTTCATCGATCCGACTCTACCCGAACACCGTGTTATGCCGCCCCCCCTCCGCCCGGGAAGCTTCCCGCTCAAAAACCCAGCCCGGGAATGTTCATCCCGCCGGTGAGTTTCCCCATCTCCGACTGCGCCTGGGCGCGTCCTTCCTCGATCGCCTTTTTCACGCCCGTCAAAACCAGCTCCTCCAGCATCTCCACGTCCTGGGGGTCCACTACTTCCGGCGCGATTTTGATGGAAAGCACATCTCCCGCGGCGGTCGCCACCACAGTCACCTTTCCCCCTCCCGCCGTGGCCGTCACCGTCTTTTTGGAAAGCCCCTCCTGCGCCTGAAGCATTTGCTCCTGCATCTTCTGGGCCTGCTGCATCATTTTTTTGATATTCATAGGACAGAATCTTATGCCGATTCCAACCGCGCTTGAAACAAATCCAGCGCCTTTTGAATCAAGGGATCATTCTGAAACTCCACCATCGGATCCTTTGGCGGCTCCGGCGCCGGGGGCGCCTCCTGCGCCACCGGCACCAACGTCACTCCCTCGCGGGTAATGCAATCCAGCTTAACCACTCCCCCCACCAATTCGCCCACAACCGCCTCCAAAAAAGTCCGATTGTTTTCCTTCTGGATGTATTCCTTCGCCAGTCCTTGATCCGGCGCAAAACCAAGCCGCGCCGTTCCCCCCTCCACCGCCAGCAAAGCTCCGGACTCAAGCCACATCGAAATGAGCGGCCTCTTCTGCCGGACCACTTTAACCAACCGCTCCCACAAATCCTGCAGTTCGCCCTCGGACAACGCATCCGCCGCCGAGGCACGCACCTCCGCAACCCGCGGACTTTCGGAGAAAATCTCCGGCTCCCGCGCCGGAGATTCCGCCACAGACTGCCGAACCACCGGTTCCTCCTGCACTCTCCGAGCTTTCTCCTCCCTTGCCGCCGGTTTTTCCCCTTCGTTTCCCGGGGGAAGCGCCTCTGGATCCTGACGCGGTTTGCGCTTCCGCACCGGCTCCTCGGCCGGAACAGCACCGAATTCAGGATCCGCCGCTTGCTCCACCCCTGCAGATTCCGCAGGCGCCAGCGAACGCGCCGCCGCCTCGGGCTCCGGAGGCGTTTGCCCGGCGGGTGCAACCGGCGCGGGAGCGGGGACCCGGGCAACCCGCGGCGCCTTGGGCAAACCTGTTTCCATGCGGGGCTGGGTCAACTTGGCGCGGGGCAGCGGCGTGGGAACCGGCCCCGGCACGGGCATTGCCGGCTTTTGCGGATCACGCCCCTCACGCAGTGCGGCAAGCGTCTCCACCACCTCGGACAATGTCACCTGTCCCACTACATGAATCGCCCGCAAAACGGCGACTTCCAGATGCATCTGCTTGTTTGCAGCCCAGCGCATCCGCTGTTCGGCAGCGCTCAGCAGGTCGATCAACTCCAGCAACCGCTCCCTCTGAATGCCCTCGCACTGGCCCCGTAAAACCGCGGCGAGTTCCGCGCCCAGTTCCTGTGCAACCGCCTCGGGATCGGCCTGAACCAACAACAAATTGCGCACATGCGAAATCAATCCGCCGAGCAGCTGCGTCAGATCGCGCCCGGCATCGGCCTGCTCATGCACAAGTCCCAGGGCCGCGGGGGCGTCCTGCGCAAGAATCGCCTGACACAAGTCGCTCACCTTCTGCCGCGAACTAAACCCGAAAATCGACAGCACCTCCTCCTCCCCGATCGCCCCGCCGCAGAAAGCCACCAGCTGGTCGAGCATCGACTCCGCATCCCGCATCCCCCCGTCAGCACCCACAGCAATCGCCAGCGCCCCCTCCTCGGAAATCTGAACCCCCTCATTGGCTGCAATTTGGAGCAGGTGCCCCGCAATTACGGGGGCTCCGATCCGTTTCAAGTCAAACCGCTGGCAGCGCGACAAAATCGTCGCGGGTAGTTTCTGCACATCGGTGGTGGCGAACAAAAACTTCACATGCGCCGGAGGTTCCTCGAGGGTTTTGAGCAGCGCATTAAACGATCCCGTCGAGAGCATGTGCACCTCGTCCACCAGGTACACTTTGAACCGGCCGCGCGCGGGCATAAACTTCACGTTCTCAATGATAATCTCGCGCACCTTCTCCACCTGCGTATTGGAGGCCGCGTCGAACTCCAGCACGTCGAGTGAATTTCCCGCCGCAATTTCCCGGCACGAATCACACTCCCCGCACGGCTCCACCGTGGGCCCGCCGCTTTTGAGACAATTCAGCGCCTTGGCCAAAATCCGCGCCGTGGAGGTTTTCCCCGTACCCCGCGGCCCCACAAACAGGTAGGCATGCGCAAGGCGGTTCTGGAGGATCGCATTTTTCAGCGTCCGGGTGATGTGTTCCTGCCCGACCACGTCGTCGAAAGTCTGGGGGCGGTATTTGCGCGCGAAAACCGTGTAGCTCACCCGGGTACTATGCTCGGATTGAGACCAAGTTGCCAACGGCGGA
Source organism: Chthoniobacteraceae bacterium (assembly GCA_044370075.1). Lineage (GTDB taxonomy): Bacteria > Verrucomicrobiota > Verrucomicrobiia > Chthoniobacterales > Chthoniobacteraceae > Chth-196. The sequence goes on from JBILWF010000452.1 coordinate 2,470, forward strand.
CTCCATATTTAATGGAGGGGAAGGGTTCCTCCCGCTTGCCGGATGCGGACTTGCGGTTCCAACCCGCATCCCTGTAGCTTTTACTGGACGTCTCAACCCTCCATCCCCAATCCCCAATGAACGACACGCTGCGCCTGCTCACAGCTTCCTCCGCCCTCGCGGCGGCTTCCTTCTGCTCCACCGCCTTCGCGGAGGAGAACCAACCCGCTCCCGTGCAACCCGGCGGCAAACTGCCCAAACCGGTTTCCATCAAGCTGGTGAAAGTAGCCGACGGCCTCGTGGACCCAGGCCACGTCTCCTCTCCCAAGGACGGTTCGGGCCGCCTCTTTGTGTGCGAACGCAACGGCGTGGTGCGCATTATCAAGGACGGCAAACTGCTCCCCAAACCCTTCCTCGACATCAAGGACAAGACCATCAGCTCCTTCCTCGAAGAAGGCCTCTACGCCATCGAGTTTCACCCCAAGTTCAAGGAAAACGGGATCTTCTACGTGAGCTACTCCGACCTCTGGTTCAACGGAGCCACCATGCTCGTGGAATACAAGGTTTCCAAAAACAACCCCGATAAGGCCGATCCGGACAGCGCGCGGGTGATCATGCAAATTGACTACCCCTACTGCAACCACCACGGCGGCAAGATGGCTTTCGGTCCCGACGGCTACCTGTACATCGGCGTGGGCGACGGCGGCTGGGAGGGTGATGTAATCAGCGCCGGACAGGACCTCCACACGTGGCTCGGCAAGATGCTGCGCATCGACGTCAACACCTCCTCCACCGACCGCGCCTACGGCATCCCGAAGGACAATCCCTTCATCACGCCGCTGCAGCAGATGACCCTTTTCGGCGTCTCCGAACTGCAGTTTTCCAAGATTCATCCCAGGGCCAAACCCGAGATCTGGGCCTATGGACTGCGCAACCCGTGGACCTTCTCGTTCGACCGCAAGACGGGCGAATTCTACATCGCCGACGTGGGGCAAAACCACT
>JBILWF010000454.1:0-3443 GCA_044370075.1 Chthoniobacteraceae bacterium
CCGAAAACGAACACGGCGCACAGAAGCCCCAGCAATATCCACGGGTTTTGAAACTGAAACCCCCAGTTGAGGGAACTGCCCGCCTTTTGAAAACCGATCAACGCAAAGGCAAGTCCGAGAAAAAAAACCATCACGCCCGAACAAAAAGAAAGCCCCAACCGGAAAACCCTGCGGGGATCTTCCCCGGCCTGCCTCGTGAAATTGAAAAGCTTGAGCGCAATCACCGGAAGCACACACGGCATCAGATTCATGATGAGTCCACCCAAAAAGGCAGTCCACAACACGGCAGCGAAGGAGCCACCGTGCGGAGAACCGCCGCCCTGCCCGACCGGGTTGTCCAACAGAGGGGCGGATGCGGAAGGATTGGTTTCCAGAGCCGTTTTTCCGGGGGACTCGCCTGCCGCGGAGGCAGAGGCCGCGACAAGAGTTTCGGAAACTTCCCATCCCCTGCGGGATCCGTCAGCGGCCTGCAGGACGATGAGCGCGGACCACTTTCCCGGGTTCAGGGGCTTGTCCGGACTTGGTACGCGAAACCGGGTAGTTCCGTCCTCTTCACTGCGGACCGGGTGTTCGGCCACTGCCTGCTCCGGCGGAATGGGAAACAATTCCGCAGCCTGTCCCGGGGGAATGCCACGGAGGGCGATCTCCAGTGCATTATCCAGCCGCGTCCAGGTAGCCTGGAACGGAGGCGCTTCCCCCGTCTTCGGCAGGCGGGAACGCCAAAGGGAGAAAAGTTCAGCGTTTGCGGGTTCCGGTGTGACGTCACGGGCCACGGGGAGAGTGAGGGAGACCTCCTCCTCTCCGGGGAGGCAGGTCTCGGAGCAGACGTACCACTTGAGGGCGGCTTTAATTGTGATGCTCGGTGCAGCCAGCGTGGAGGTTGTCCGAAATTCGACCGGAAGCAGCAGTTCCTTTTCATACACGTTGGTGAAGAGATCGCCGTCGGAGCGCAACGCATGGGGCAGCGGCCACTGGATGGCCCCCGCTTCAACCCCGGGGGGAAGTTCCCAGCGCACGGAGGGAGGCGCTCCCGAGTCTCCCGGAAAACGCCAGTAAAGGTGCCATTTTTCCGCGATCTTGAAGCGGATTCCCACCGTGAACGACTTTCCCGGTACTACGGCCGTGATGTCCGCCACCAGGTCCGGTTCCGCCTTGGAGGGGACGCCAAAAAACTGGGCTTCAAGCGGGCCGGGAACGAGCAGACACAGGAGCGCGAGGGGAAACAAAAAGAGGCGGAGAGGGGACATGGGTGTGCGTTGGGGATTTTGGGAAAGTTTTGAAAAAGTTTTGGGGAAAGTCCATTGCCAGCGAGGCCCCCCAGCCCGCGCGGGGTGAATCGATCTCCTAAACCGTAAGACAGGGCCCGCGCACAGGAGGTTCAGAAAAAACAAAAACCCATCTACAGGGCGAGGCCTCGGCACGCAGAGCGCGCTTGCAGATCGGGGGGTAAGGATGGACTGCAGCTTCCCGCGCGGACAAGGTCCGCAGAGCCTGCCGGCCGGTTGCAGGAAAACGCGGGCCTCCCGCGCACATTCTTCCAGAGGGGATTTACCCCGCCGAACTCTCCTCCGCAGCCGCGCTTGTGTAGCGCGAAACAAAAGCGCTTCGGAAAGCAGCGAACGTTCCCGCCTCGAGGGCCGCACGCATCCGGCGCATCAAGTGGAGGTAAAAATACAGGTTGTGCTGAGTAACCAAACGCAGTCCGAGGATTTCCTCCGCCTTGAGCAGATGCCGGATGTAGGCGCGGCTGAAGCGGCTGCACGCGGGGCATCCGCATCCCTCCTCGATGGGGCCTTTGGCCCGGGTGTGGCAGGCGTTTTTTAAATTCAGCGTTCCCTCCGCCGTGAAGGCGGTTCCATTTCGAGCCACCCGCGTCGGGAGCACGCAGTCGAACATATCGATGCCCCGGGAGACCATCTCGACCATCTGCGGCGGGGTACCCAGCCCCATGGCGTACCGGGCTTTTGCAGCGGGCAAATACGGAACGCTGTTTTCAACAGCGGCGAGCATTTCCTCTTCGGGTTCGCCCACCGAAACGCCGCCCACGGCATACCCGTCAAAGTCCAAGGCTACGAGGGCCTCGGCTGATTCCCGGCGCAGATCGGCAAATGTCGCACCCTGAACAATACCGAACTTCGCGCCGCGAGTGGGCTGCTGCCGGCACACCGCGGCCCAGCGCAGCGTGCGCTCGAGGCTCAGCGCCGCATAATCCCGCTCGCAGGGGTAGGGCGGACATTCGTCAAAAACCATGGCGATGTCGGAACCCAGGGCATTTTGAATTTCCATCGCCTCGCGCGGTCCTAGGAAACAGGCGGCTCCATCGATATGGCTTTGAAAGTGCACGCCCTCATCGCTGATTTTGCGCAGACGGGCGAGGGAAAACACCTGGTATCCCCCCGAGTCGGTGAGGATGGGTTTACGCCAGGTGCTGAAGCCGTGCAGGCCGCCAAAGTCCCCGATCACCTCCAAGCCCGGACGCAAGAAAAGGTGGTAGGTGTTGCCCAGAATGATCTGTGCACCGAGGCAATCCAGCTCGTCCGGGTGCATCGCCTTGACCGTGCCCTGCGTTCCCACAGGCATGAAGACCGGGGTTTCCACCACCCCGTGAGCCGTGGTGAGCCTTCCGCGACGGGCCTTGGAATGGGGGTCAACCTGGAGAAGCTCAAACATGGGAAAAGATGGCAGTTCGGGGAGGCACGCTCGGACAAAAAACGCCCCCGGGCAAGCGCGCGCAGTTGGCCTGCGGACGCTCCCGCGCAGCGGGCAGACGTTTATTCGGGCGGCAACGGGTTTAATCCGCCCACAACCCGTGTGCGCGCAGCACCTCGAGATAGAGAGGTTCGCCCGCGTGCACGTTGGCACGCCAATCGCCAGAGGATACAGCATCGGCCCTGTCGCTGATAAACTTGAAGCACATCAACTCCACCCCGGCGCGCTGGCATGCTTTGGCAACCGCGTACCCCTCCATGTCGACCAGGTCGGAGGGCACCGACAACTCGGGATCCGTCACAAAACTGTCCCCGGAGCCGCACAAAAGCCCCTCCCCACCCAGGTCCAGGAGGTGCCCGTCCTCGTACGGGGTGTGGCCCGGCAAAAAGCCGAGCGCGGAAACCAGCATATCCCGCTGTACAAAGCGCGTGCAGCGGTGGATGCCCGCGCCGACGGTGATGCCTCCGGCAGTTCCGAAATTCCAAATCCGCTTGGGACGGTGGCGTTCAATGAGGCGGGCGGCGGCGAGGGCGGCGTTGACCTTGCCGACGCCGGTCAGGTGGGTGCAGGGCAGCGCGGCGATGCGCGGGGCCTCCTCGGCAATCGCCATGAGTATGAGATCATTCATGGTATTCGAGCAGCGATTGAACCCGCACCCCTTCGTCCCGCAACGCGCGGCTTCCCCCCAAAAACTCCAGGGAAATGACCGCCCCCACGACGATGTTCCCGGGGGG
>JBILWF010000455.1:0-3432 GCA_044370075.1 Chthoniobacteraceae bacterium
ACTGGAATCCGGGAACCGCGCGATTGGTCCTGGCAATCCCGAGGCGAGCGCGCTCATCCAGCGCGTGGAGAGCACCGACCGGGACGAAGTGATGCCGCCCCCAAAGTCCCACAAAGCTCTGAGCACAGATCAAAAGCAGCTTCTCAAACAGTGGATTCGGGAGGGGGCAGCCTACGAACCGCACTGGGCTTTTGTTCCGCCCGTTCGCCCAACGCTGCCCGAGGGTGGGCAAACCCATCCCGTAGACGCGTTCATTCGCAGAGATCTGCGGCACACGGGCCTCGAACCGTCCCCGGAGGCGGACCGCTCCACCCTGATCCGCCGGGTGACGCTTGATCTCACCGGCCTGCCGCCCACGCGCGACGAACTGGCGGCATTTTTGCACGATGCGAACGCAGGTGCCTACGAACGGCTTGTCGATCGTTTGATGTCCTCGCGTGCCTATGCCGAACGCCGGGCGCAGGACTGGCTCGATCTAGCCCGATATGCCGATACCTGCGGTTTTGCGGATGACATGAAACAGGACATCTGGCCGTACCGCGACTGGGTGGTGGACGCCCTGCATCAAAACATGCCCTATGACCGCTTCACCATCGAGCAGCTTGCCGGGGACATGCTTCCCAGCGCAACCGAATCCCAGCGGATCGCCACGGGATTTCATCGCAACGCGCCACAGGCCAAGGGCAATACCTATCCCGTCGAAGAGTATCGCCTCAAAGGCGTCGCCGACCGCGTCAACACCACGGGACGCGTCTGGTTCGGCCTGACCATCGGATGTGCTGAATGCCACGACCACAAATTCGATCCGATCTCCCAGCGCGACTACTACGCCCTTTTCGCCATTTTCAACAATGTCGTTCACGGCGGTGCGGGCTTTACCCAAGGCGGTCCCCTGCTCGAAATACCCACTCCCGAACAAAAGCGCGCTGTTCAGGAAACTGCGGAGGCGCTGGAGCGTTTTGGAAAGGACTCCGATTTGGACGAGCGTCAAAAGACCTCCAAAAAGGAACTTCAAAAACAACTCGACCGCCTCAAGTCGTCGGTACTGAGCGTTCCGGTGATGCAGGAACTGGAGACGCCACGGCAGACATTCATTCACATCCGGGGTGATTTTTTGCAGAAGGGCGACTCGGTGCAGGCCGCGCCACCCCGCATGTTTTGCACACCGGGTGAAGCGCCTCCTTCAGATCGTCTTGCGTTTGCGCGCTGGCTCGTAAACGGGCGTCATCCCCTTGTCGCACGGGTCGCCGTGAACCGCTTTTGGCAGGGTTACTTCGGCGAGGGCCTCGTGCGCACACCCGACGACTTCGGACTGCATGGCGACACACCCGTACATCCAGACCTGCTCGACTGGCTAGCCTCGGAATTTGTCGCCAAGAAATGGGACATGAAACACATCCACCGCCTGATTGTAACCTCCGCGACCTACAAGCAGGACAGCCGCTGCACGCCGACCATGCTGGACCGGGACCCCAAAAACCAGATGCTCGCACGCGCCCCCCGCATGCGCCTTGCCGCGGAACAACTCCGGGACCAGGCGCTAGCCGTCAGCGGACTTTTGAACCGCACCGAAGGAGGCCCTCCGGTCTTTCCCGTGCAGCCTGCCGGTTACTGGGAACAACGCGCGCTCAAGGGCAAATGGACTCCGAGCACGGACACGGACCGCCACCGGCGCAGCCTCTACACATACTGGAGACGCATGGCGCTGCATCCAACCATGGAACTCCTTGATGCCCCTGCGCGCGTCTCATGCACGGCCAAGCGACCCGTGTCGAATGTACCCACGCAGGCGCTGGTACTGCTAAATGATCCCATCTTTTTTGAGGCGGCGGAGGCCTTCGCGCACAACCTTCTAAGCGCTTCTCCACAGGACTCCGGCGCGCTCGTGGAACGCGCTTTTGAAGACATCCTCGCGCGAAAACCCTCTCCCGCAGAACGTCAAAAATCCCTTACGTTTTTGGCGGAGACTCGACGACACACTCCAACCCCGCAAGGCCCCACCGACCCCGACCTCCATGCATGGACGCTTCTAGCCAACGCGCTGTTCAATCTGGATGAAACTCTCGTTCGCCCCTGATACCGCGCGCCTAGGGGACGCGCCTTGGCCCCCCATATCCATGAACCTTTCGCTGTTTCAAAGCGCACTCCTTCGACGCACTTTTCTCCAAAAATCCGCCCTGGGATTGGGTTCCTTGGCGCTTCACGCCTTGCTGCAAGCCGAATCCCGCGGAGCGGCCGCTACCCGCTCCATCGACTCCACGGAGGCACAGCTCCCGCACTTCGCGCCCAAGGCGAAACGCGTGATTTTTCTCTTCATGGCAGGCGGGCCCTCCCACGTGGACCTTTTTGATCCCAAGCCCGCTCTCCACACATGGGAGGGCAGCGATATTCCCTCCGAACTGCTGCGCGATCACCAGCAGTTTGCGTTGATCCGTGGGACTCCTAAGTTCAAGGGATCCCCGCGGACCTTTCAAAAACACGGGCGCTCGGGAATCGAAATGTCCGATCTCCTTCCCCATCTGGGGCAGGTGGCCGACGAACTGACCGTGATCCGGTCGATGAAAACGAGCACCAACGTACACGACCCGGCCGTGAACGTTTTAAACTGCGGATCCCCTCTTTTCGACAGGCCGACTTTTGGAGCATGGGTGTCTTACGGACTCGGAAGTGTAAACCGGGATTTGCCTGCCTATGTAGTCCTTACCTCGGGTGCGAACGACGGACAGCCCCTGCTCCAGAGTTTTTGGGGAAACGGTTTTCTGGAATCCAAACACCAGGGCGTCCCCTTTCTGAACCAAGGAGACCCCGTGCTGCATCTGGCAAACCCCAAGGGCGTCACTCCTGCATCCCGACGCATGCAACTGGACCTGATCCGGTGGATGAACGAAAACACCCACCAGCAGCAGGGCGATCCGGAAATTCTCTCCCGGATTGCCGCTTACGAGATGGCGTTTCGCATGCAAACCAGCGTGCCCGACTTGGTGGATTTAAGCGGCGAGCCACAGCAGGTTTTGGACGCATACGGCGCTACGCCGGGCAAGGCCTCGTTTGCAAACAACTGTCTGCTCGCGCGCCGCCTCGCCGAGCGCGACGTGCGGTTTATTCAACTCTACGACCGGGGCTGGGATTCACACACGGACATCGAGAAAGACCACCAGCGCCAGTGCGCCGCCGTGGACCGCCCCATGGCAGCTCTTTTAGCGGATCTCAAACAGCGGGGCCTGCTCGAGGAAACGCTTGTGGTCTGGGGGGGCGAGTTTGGACGTACGCCGGTCGCCCAGCTGTCTGGCAAAACCTGGGGACGGGATCATCATCCGCATGCATTCACCATGTGGCTTTGCGGCGGCGGCGCCCGGCCGGGAACGACCTTTGGCAGTACGGATGAATTTGGGTACCACGTCGCCGAAGATCCCGTACCGGTACGGGACCTTC
>JBILWF010000027.1:0-10705 GCA_044370075.1 Chthoniobacteraceae bacterium
GCGCCCCCCTCGGAGTGCACAAGGTTTTGACGAAAGCTCTCTTGACTGGCCAAGAGCGCCTCCCTTGGATGCAGAGTTTGCTGAGGCCCAGTAGGGTGTTGGCTGACTTCGTATGAAAACTCGCTCACTTATCCCGGTGGTTCAGGCCTGCGCCATTCTACTGCCCCTCAGTGTCCAGCCCGCGGGGTGGGGTCAGAACAGCACCCAGGGCCGCAACCCTTCTGTGGTCGAAATCGAAGTCCAGTACGCGGGGCCCGCCACGGTCTCCAAGGAGAAGCTGCTCTCCAACATGCGCACCCGCGTTGGCCAGCCCTTTTCCGAGCAGGTCGTCGAAGAGGACATCCGCAACCTCTACGCCACGGGAAACGTGGTGAATGTACGTATTTTCGGGGAGGTGGTCGAAAAAGGGGTGAAGGTCATTGTGGTGCTGCAATCCAAGGCAACCGTCAGCGGACTGGAGATTGTTGGCTCCAAAGAGTTCAAGGCCAGCCGGTTGATGGAGAAAATCAAGACCAAGGTCGGGGACGTTGCCAGCGAGGCAGCCCTCGAGGCGGACCGGCAAAAACTGCTGGAGTACTACCGCAGCAAGGGCTTTTCGGGCGTGGATGTGACCTACTCGCTAAAGATGAACGACAAGCTGGGCACCGCACGGGTGAGCTTCGAGGTCAAGGAGGGGGCTAAATCGCTGGTCAAAAGCGTCAAGTTCGAGGGCAATAAAAGTCTGTCCGCAGCAGAATTGCGCAAGGCGGTCAAAACCAAAAAATACATCCCGCTCTGGAGCCTGGTAGCCAAGACCGGACGGGCGGCGGAGGAACAACTCGCGGAGGATGCCATCGCCCTGCGTGAACTGTACCAAAACAAGGGCTACTCGGATGTCCAGGTGGGCACCCCACGCGTCATCCCGCGGGGGAAGGCCGTGGAGATCGTTTTTCCCATCGTGGAGGGCCGGCAGTATAAGGTGGGGGCCATCTCCTTCCGAGGCGGCCGTTTGTTTTCCGAGGCGGAGTTGACCCGATCCACCACGCTGCGTCCGGGGGCGGTTTATGGCCCCGCGGCGGTCCAAGCCGACATCAAGCGTCTTCAGGATCTCTACGGAGGCCGGGGCTACGTGGATTTCCAAGCGGGAGTGCGCACCTCCCCGGGCGGCGACCACGTCACCGACCTCGTATACACCCTGGAGGAGGGGTCACAGTCCACCGTGGGACGGGTAAACATCGTCGGCAACACCCGCACCAAGGACAAGGTCATCCGCCGCGAACTGGCGCTTGCCCCCGGGGAGTTGTTCAACACCACCCGGATGGAGGCCAGCAAACAAATCCTCACCAACCTCAATTATTTTGGCAAGGTGGATGTATACCCCTCCGAAACCACCGTGCCCACGGAGCGGGACCTGAACGTGGTGGTGGAGGAAAAACGCACCGGCCAGCTCAACTTTGGCGCTGGCTTCTCCTCCATCGACAGCCTGCTGGGCTTTGTCGAGGTCTCCCAATCCAACTTTGATATAGCCAACTGGCCTAAATTCACCGGCGGCGGTCAGAAGTTCCGCACCCGGGTGCAGTATGGCCAGCAGCGCAAGGACGTGCTGGTGGCTCTGACGGAACCCTACTTTCTGGACCGTAAACTCTCGCTGAGCGGGGAGGCTTTTTACCGGAACGCCTCCTTCCTCTCATCATTCTATGACGAGTCCCGGCTTGGCTTTGATATCGCGGTTCGCAAGCCGCTCACCCAGTTTGCCTTCGGACGATTCGGATACCGGGTCGAGCGGGTCAACCTCAACAGCGTCCAAGACACCGCGCCGCAGGATGCCATCGACCTTGTGGAAGCCGGTGCCCTCCTCAAGAGCCAGGTCTTCGCGGGAGTCACTTACGATTCCCGGGATTCCCTCTTTCTTTCCCGCAAAGGAGAGCGGGTGGACTTCTCCACCTACCTGACCGGGGGCCCTCTCGGGGGGAATGTTCAGCTGGGCGGAGCTTCGCTTGAGGGATCGAAGTACTTTAATTTTAAGTGGGATACGATTATGACCCTGAATGCCGAAGCCGCTGTGGTGGACGTGTGGGGTGACGGTACCCGCGGAAGCAACGGCAAGGATCTGGGCGTTCCCCTGTACGACCGGTTGTTTTTGGGTGGCGCCAACAACCTGCGCGGGTTTCGGTTTCGCGACGTAGGCGGAAAAGGGCGGGTGCGGGGTGGGCCCGATGGCCGGGAACCTGTCGGGGGCCGCTCGCTCGGGCGGTTTACCGTGGAGTACACCGCGCCGGTCGTGGACAAGGTGCGGGCGGCCATCTTTTACGACGCGGGTTTTGTGAACGAGAAGGCGTTTGACTTCGGCACTTCGGGATACAACTCCGACTTTGGATTCGGGCTTCGGATGGAGCTGCCCATCGGCCCGATCCGGGTGGATTACGCCTTTCCCTCCAAAAAAGACCCGGGGGTCTCCTCCAGCGGCCGCTTCCAGTTTAACATGGGCTATCAATTTTAGTGGAAATTGGCGCAAGTTCTGCTTTCGTAAACGCATACGTCCCCCTTTTGGACCCTAATCAACCCTCTAGAACCCACACATACTGATCCGATGAAACTCACTCAGATCCTCCCCTCTCTGGCCGTGGCTCTCGCCTGCCTCTTCACCCCGGCCGCCGCGCAGGCCCAGCTCAAAATCGGTACCATCGACATGAAAGCCGTGTTCGACCAGTACTACAAAACCAAGGAGCAGGAGGTCAAAATCAATGAAGCGCGTACCCAGGCCAAAAAAGAACTGGATGACCGCATGGACACCTTCAACAAGGCCCAGGAGGAAGCCCGCCGCCTGAACGAAGAAGCCAACAAGCCCGAGCTCGCCGAAAAAGCCAAGGCCGACAAGATGAAGTCCCTCCAGGAAAAACTGCAGGAACTCGAAGCCATGCAGCGCGAAATCCGCGAATTCCAGCAGACCCGCGAGCGCCAACTCTCCGAACAGTCCGTTCGCTCCCGCAACGGGCTCGTCGAGGAAATCAACAAGGTGATCAATGAGCGGGTCAAATCCGGCAACTACGACCTCGTCTTCGACAAATCCGGCCAGAGCCTTAATGCGGTCAATGTGCTCGTCCACTCCAAGGACTCTTATGACATGACCTCCGAGATCGTTACGGAGCTCAACAAAGGCCAGAAGAAGGACAAAAAGTAACCCGCATGCCGGGAAACCCCTCCCTGACCTTGAACGAACTGGCCGCCCTTGTGGGCGGCCAGTTGTGTTTTGTGGCGGATGACCGCCGCATCTCGGGTGTTGCCTCCCTCTCCGAGGCAGGCCCCGCCGACGCCTCCTTTCTGGGAAACCCCCGGTACGCCCCCGACCTGCGTACTTCACGCGCGGGCGTAGCACTCGTGCCCGAGGGCTTCACCGGCGAATCCGCCCCGCCCCTTCTGCGCGTTCCCAACCCTTCCCTCGCCTTTTCCCAGCTGGTGGAACATTTTGCCCCGGCTCCCGTCGTCTATCCTCCCGGCGTTCACCCCACCGCGGTGCTCGCGCCCGACGTCGTTCTGGGCCGGGACGTTTCCATCCAGCCGTACGCGGTCCTTGAAGCGGGCGTTCGCGTTGGAGAGGGAACCGTCATCGGCGCTCACTGCTTTCTTGGACAGGGTGCTTCCGTGGGTGCAAACTCTCTGCTGCACCCCCGGGTGACCGTGGCGCACCGCTGCCAAATCGGCGACCGGGTGATTCTTCATTCGGGCTGCGTGGTGGGCAGCGACGGCTTCGGGTTTGAAACCGTGCAGGGTCGGCACCTCAAGATTCCTCAGACGGGCATTGTTGTAGTCGAAGACGACGTTGAAATCGGATCCAACACAACGGTGGACCGCGCACGGTTTGGGCGCACGCGCATCGGTTCGGGAACCAAAATCGACAACCTCGTCCAGATCGCCCACAACGTTGAACTCGGCTCGCATTGTTTAATCGTTTCCCAGGTCGGGATTTCCGGCAGCACCAAGGTGGGGGATTCTGTAATTTTAGCGGGTCAGGTCGGGTTGGTGGGGCACATTGAAATTGCCGGCGGAGTCGTGGTGGGGGCGCAGTCCGGTGTGAGCAAGTCACTGCCGGAGCCTGGCATGTACATCGGAACGCCCGCGGTGCCCGCGGGGGAATACCGTGAGCAGGTGGCCCTGATCCGGCGGCTCCCGAAGTGGGTCGAGCGGGTGCTCCGGCTCGAGAAAAGCACCCAGCCCAAATAGCCCATGCAGGCCGCCGGCCCGCGGTGCCTTTCCCTTCGCGGGGGGCCGGCTACGCACCCGGGGGAACGGCGGGATGTCGCGTGTCCACGGACGCTGGTTTCGTCCGCGTCAGAAATGGAACCCGATAGTGAACCTTTTGCAGAAAAAGACCCTCCGCCGGGGCGCAGAAGGATGTTTTCCGCCCCGCTGGGTTGTGCAGAAGTTCCCCAAGCCAGGCGGCTTCTTTTTTTCCCTGCGCCACGCGTACCAAGGACCCCGTGAGCAGGCGGACCATCCGGTACAAAAAACCGCTGCCCATAAAGCTCAGGCGCAGCATCGGCCCGTCACAGCGCAGTCGCACCCGGTAGAGTGTGCGCACGGTGGATTTCTCCGGGCTGCCCCGGTTGGCTGCAAAAGCGGCAAAATCGTGGGTGCCTTCCAGGGAGCGTGCGAGTGTTTGGAGCAGCATACGGTCCAGCGGGCTGGCCACATGCCAGCTGCGGGCCCGTTCCAGGGGGTTTTGGAAGCGATGGTTCCAGATGTGGTACACGTAGGTCTTACCCGCCGCGTCAAAGCGGGCGTGAAAATCGCGCCGCGCGCGGCTGGAAGCCAGAACGCGCATCTCCCGGGGCAGTTCCGCGTTGAGCGCCCCCGCCCACGACGCCGGTGCCAGTCGCTGCGCGGGCACGTCGGCATGCGCGATCTGCCCCAGGGCGTGAACCCCCGAATCGGTGCGCCCCGCCCCGTGAACCACAACGCGGTATCCCGCCAGCTTTGCAAACGCCGATTCCAAAGCATCTTGGACCGCACGCCCCCCCGCCTGGCTCTGCCATCCGCAGAAGGCACTCCCCTCGTAGGCAACCTGCAGTTTGAGGCGCACCGTTCCCGGGGGTGCAGGGCTGTTGGGGTGGAAGGGCCTCACGGCGCCGCGTTGTTTCCTGTGTTCGGTATTTACGGGCGGGGAGTGAATGTGTCCCCGGACGGTGCCTGCCCGTCGCGCAGCGGCAGAAACGTGACCTGTTCGATGGGAAACCCGAGCCCCTTGGCCTGCTCCAGCATCGAATGCACGCGGCCCTCGTCGGGTGACGCTTCCTTGGACAGCAACCACAGCGTCTTATGGTCAGGTCCCGACACCAGCGCATACCGGTGGGGCGCATCCACCACGAGCACATGACGCGGCGGTGCCTTCGGAAAAACAAAGTTCCCCGGGCGAACCGGCGTGGGCTCGGGCGTGGGCTTGGAGGTCGTGAAATTCTTTCCAATCCAACGCCCCGCCGCGTTGTGCCACGCCATGTCAAACACCTCCCACGTGCCATCCACATTCCGCGAATAGTTGGAGCTGCACATCGTCGTTCCCGCCTCCGCCAGATTGGGAATCCGGGCTATTTGATACCACCGCCCCTCAAAGCGTTCCGGATCGAAATTCGCCGCGAGGCGGGTGCCTTCGGGCATCTTGGGCGGGCTCACCTTCGCGGTGGCGCATGCGGAAAAGAGTCCCGCCACAAGCACGGCAAACCCGAGCCAAATGGCCGCCCGGGGCGATGGGACACCGGCTCCTGCCGTTGCAAAACCAGCGGTCTTGGGGGTGTTGAAAAACGGCTCTATGCGCATGAGGGCGAGGCGGGTGAGAGGGGATTTACTTGGCGCGGGGCTGCTTGGACGCTGCGGCAAGCGGGGCAACAAAGGCCTTCAGTTTTTCGACCACATCCGCGTCCCCGCCCCATTCCCCGATGCGCTTGACGATGGCACTGCCCACCACCACAGCGTCCGCAACATCCGCCACGGCACGCACTTGTTCGGGCGTCGAAATGCCAAACCCCACCGCAATCGGAAGCCGCGTGGTCGAACGAATTGCAGCAACGCGCTCCGGCAGCGAAGCCGCCACGTCGCTGCGCTCGCCCGTCACGCCTTCGCGTGAAACGTAGTAGATGAATCCCGAGGCGTTCGCCGTGAGCTTCGCAATGCGCTCCTCCGGCGTGGTTGGCGCAATCAAACGAATCCGCTTCAGCGGACTGTCCGTCACAAAATCCGGATTCGACTCCACTTCATCCGGCGGCAGATCCAAAATCAAAAGCCCGTCAACCCCCGCCTCCCGGGCATCCTCGAGGAACTTCGAAAAGCCATACCGGTAGATGGGGTTCAGATACGTGTAGAGAACGATCGGGATCTCGGACTGCGTGCGAATCGAACGAATCAAATCTAACACCTTGGCCGTGGTTGCCCCTCCTTCCAGAGCGCGCGAAGCCGCCATTTGATTGACAATGCCGTCCGCGAGGGGATCGGAAAAAGGAAGCCCCAGCTCCACCAAGTCCACGCCCGCTTTTTCAAACCCCAGCACAATCCGTTCGGTGATCTCCAGAGTCGGGTCCCCCGCTGCAATGTAGGCAATCAGCGCGCTCTGATTTCGAGAGCGGAGGGCTTCAAAGGTCCTGTCGATACGGTTGGTCATAGGGAATGGAAATCCCGCCTCGGGGCGGGCGGGGCTTTGGGAGATACAGTTCGATCTTCTCAGTTTTTGCAAGGACGCTACGCTGACCACGTAATTCTATGAAAGTTTCCACTCTTTTTCTCCTCCCTCTGGTCGTCCTGGGTGTCGCCTGTGAAAAACATCCCGCAGCTTCCCTGCCAAAGCATGATGACCACAAAGCCCCCGCAGCCCCGGCGGAACCGGCTGCCGCCAAACCGGCCGAGAAGGACGCCCCCAAAAAGGAACAGGCCCCAGCGGAGGCTCCCAAGTTTTTTGAAGGCGGCACCCCCGGCGCCCCCAAATAGTTTTTAGTTATCTGTTTTTGAACCGCTGATCCGGAGACCAGTCCATGACTGCTTTGTTTGACTTATCCAACGAGATTGCCGTGGTGATCGGCGGAACTGGCGTGCTGGGCGGAGCCCTCGCCGAGGGCCTGGCTGCCGCAGGCGCAACCGTGGTCGTCTCCGGTCGCAACGAGCAACGCGGCACGGCCCGTGTCGAGGCCATCCACCGTGCGGGGGGCCGCGCCGGTTTCGTGGAGGCCGACGCCTCCCGGCGCGATTCCCTCGAAACCGCCCTGGGCCGCGTCTGCGAGTTGTTTGGCCAGCCCTCCGTTTTGATCAACGCGGCCGGCGGCAACGACCCCAAGGTGACCGTTACCCCCGACTCGCCCGTGGAAAACATCGCCGCCGCCGACTGGGTCTCCGCCTTCGATCTCAATCTCGTGGGCGGTGCCCTCCTGCCGTCCCAGGTTTTCGGGCCGGGAATGTGCCAGGCGGGCCGTGGAAGCATTATCAACATCGCCAGCGTTTCGGCTCACCTGCCTCTCTCCCGCGTCGTCGCCTATTCCGCGGCGAAGGCCGCAGTCCTCAACCTCACCCAGTTTCTCGCGCGGGAATGGGCGCCGCACGGGGTGCGGGTCAACAGCATCACCCCGGGCTTCTTTCCCGCGGAACAAAACCGCAAATTGCTCTTTCACGAGGACGGCTCACCCACGGCACGCACGCAGTCCATCTGGACGCACACGCCCATGAAGCGCTTTGGCCGCTCCGAAGAATTGGTGGGCGCCTGCGTCTTTCTCGCCAGCGAGGCGGCTTCCAGTTTCATCACCGGAACCGACATCCGCGTGGATGGCGGGTTTTTGAGCCAGACGATTTGAAAATGGCAGTAATCCGGCCATGAATGCCGCATGAAAATCACTCGGGTTTTTCAAGCTCTGCTGGCCGGCTTGTTTTTAAGTGGCACCCTCTCTGCGCGCGCCATGGACTCTCCCGTGGCGCGCGAGTATGTGCTCATCTCCGGGGGCGTTTCCCTCGACAAATGGGAACGGTACAAGGAGCAACCCCACGACCGCTGGTGGATGAATTTTGTTCGCGCCGCGCGCATTCGCATTCAGGAAATCCGTGCGGCGGATCCGCAGGCTCAGATCACGTGGCTTGTCTACCGCCCCGCGTATGAGAGGCGCTCCCAGGAGGACAAAAAGGATCTGCTGCCGCTCATCGATTCGGTGCGGGACGCCTACCAACTCAAGCGCGTCTACTTTTCAAAGGGCGCGGAAGTGTTCGCCTACCTCCAGCGCGGCAGGGATCGATCCCGGGTCAAAGTCTGTGATCTCGAATACTTCGGGCATTCCAACAAGGCCTGCTGGATGTTCGATTACTCCAACTTCATAGACAGCTCTTCCAAAGCGTGGATGCACGAGGATGAACTCGGCGCACTTTCACCAGACCTCTTCACCGCCGACTGTTACGTTAAAAGCTGGGGCTGCCACACGGGTGAAAGCATGAGCGCCCGCTTCTATCAGGCCACGGGAATCCGCATGTGGGGCGCCGTGGGCAAAACGCAGTACCGCACAAACGAACTCCCCATGCTCTCCACCCGCTGGGGACGCTGGAAGCGGTGAATCCACGGCGCACCGCTCGCGACCGGTTCTCCGCCCGTCACCTGCAAGACGAGGAGCCACCTCCCAGACCCATCGCGGCACGCACCCGCGAAAGAACCGGCAGCGCCACCGCACGCGCTTTCTGCGCCCCCTCCCGCAGGATCGCATCGAGTTTCACGGGATCCGCCGCCAGCTCCGCACGCCGCGCGCGGAAAGGCGCAAAGGTCTCCCAAATACGCTCAAAGAGCCGCTTCTTGAATTCCCCGTATCCGACGCCCCCCGAGCGGAATTGATCCTCCATCATGGCAACCTCCTCCGCGCTCGCAAACAGACGGTACAACGCGACAATGGTGGAGTTTGCGGGATCCTTGGGCGCATCGACGGGCGCGGAATCGGTCACGATTCCCATCACCTTTTTGCGGAGCGCCTTTTCCTCTTCAAACAGTGCGATCGTGTTGTCGTAACTCTTGCTCATCTTTTGACCGTCCAACCCCAGAACCGTGGCGGTCTGTTCCACAATGCTCGCCTCGGGAACCGTGAAAATCGGACCAAAAGTCCGGTTCGCTTTTTCGGCCAGATCGCGGGTCACCTCCACATGCTGCCGCTGGTCGCGCCCCACGGGCACCACGTTGCTGTCGTAGAGCAAAATGTCGGCCGCCATGAGCACCGGGTACGCAAAAAGGCCGTGCGAAGGCGTTTTGCCCTTGGCGAGGTGGTCCTTGTAGGCGTGGCAGTTCTCCAGCATCGGCATCGGAGTCAGGCATGTCAAAAGCCACGCCAGCTCCGTGACCTCGGGAACATCGCTTTGGCGGAAGAGCACGGCCTTCTCCGGGTCCAATCCGCAGGCGAGGAAATCCATCGCAACGCCCCGCGTGTACTCCCGAAGCAGCGCGGGATCGTGGATGGTGGTGAGCGCGTGGTAGTCCGCGATGAAATAAAACGCCTCGCCGCGCTCCTGCCATGCGATGCCCGGCTTCATCATGCCAAAGTAATTGCCCAGGTGCAGACGGCCGGTGGGTTTGATGCCGGATAAAATTCGCGGAAGCGCCATAACTCACAAAGGCTCGCTGGAAACCCTTCCCCGACTCAACACGATTTCCGCCCCGGATCCGCCGCCAGAGTTACTTTTCACCGGCTTTTGTTTATCCTGCCGCAATGTCTCTTGCCGGTTTGACGGATTATCATGTGCATACACCCCTCTGCAGACATGCCGAGGGATGGCCGGTCGATTTCGCCCAGCGCGCCCTTCAACTCGGCCTCGACGAAATCGGTTTCGCCGACCACAGCCCGATGCCCTCCGCGTTCGACGACTGGCGCATGCTCCACGAGGAACTCCCCCGGTACTTCGAGTCGGTCGAGCAGGCCCGCGCCCGTTATCCGCAGCTGACCATCCGTCTCGGATTGGAGGTCGATTATCTTCCGGAAAACGCGGCATGGTGGGAACAACTCCGGGCGATGGCTCCGTGGGATTATTGGATCGGCAGCGTCCATTATCTGCCCGACGGCATGGAGGTCGATAATCCCAAATACCTCAGCCGCTATCGTGATATGGATCCGGAAGCCGTCTGGAGCGCCTACTGGAAGGCGTATGAGGCGTGCATCCGCAGCGGATGGTTTGATTTTGTGGCGCATCCGGATCTTCCAAAAAAGTTCGGCTTCTTGCCCTCCGGCGACCTGCGTCGCTTTTATGAGCCGGCCATCGGGGCGTTGGTGGAAACGGGCATGGCCTACGAAGTGAGCACCGCAGGGCTGCGCAAAGACTGCCGCGAACTGTATCCCGCCTTCGAATTCGTGCGCATGGCATGCGAGGCCGGTGTGCCCGTGCTCATCAACTCCGATGCCCATGCCCCCGCAGAACTCGGCGCGGGATTCGATGCAGCCTTGCAGTGCATCCGTGCGGCGGGATATCGCGAAATCCTCCGCTTCCATCGTGGAAAACGCATCCGCACGCCCCTTCCCAACCATCCCTGATCATGCCTGTTCTCTTGCAAACCAGCCTTCTGCTGGCGGTCTCCAACGTATTCATGATGTTTGCCTGGTACGCGCACCTCAAAAATTTCGGGGACCGCAAATGGTACATTGTCGCTGTGGCCAGTTGGTGCGTGGCCCTTCTGGAATACCTCTTTCTGGTCCCCGCGAACCGGATTGGAAACACGTCCTATTCCGTGGCCCAACTC
>JBILWF010000028.1:0-10704 GCA_044370075.1 Chthoniobacteraceae bacterium
CGTGAATGCGCGCCACCAGGGGTTCTTTCCATCCGTCCAGAAGCGCAACCTTGGCAGTGATCTTGGACGTTTTACCCACCTCCACACGAACCGGTTTTCCATCCGCAAGGCTTACGGCGAACGACGGAACGGGCGGGGCCACCTCCAGCACAAATTCAGCGCCGGTTTCGCGCCGCTGCATCAGGTCGCCAACGGTCACCGTATAGCGGCCTTCCACGGACGCATTCCACGAAACGGTGGGATCTGCAAAAACATCGGCGCCCCCTGCCACGGATGTGACCTGCGCACCGCCGGGTCCATGCACGCTCAACGCCACGTCGACGGGAAGCCCAATGCTTTTGGCCCAGAGACGCGCCCTGAGCTTCTGCCCCTTTTTCATGTCCACGGCGAAGGCCGCATGGCGTCCACCCGGAGCGATCTGGCCGCCGAGTACCACCGGAGCCGCCACCACGGCCGGTTCGCCCGGGGCGGATGCCGCGGGCGTCAGGATCGGATACCGCGCGCGTACGACATCGAGGGGAACCGCAGCGCCTTTGGGAAAAACCGTCCCCAGATCCTCCGCCCCGGGAACCGGCGTGGCGGAAACTTCCTCGCGCATGGGACCGGCTTTCAGGCCGATACCGCGCAGTTCCACCGTCTGCTTTCCCTGCGCGGGAACCGCCGCGGGGAAAACGTGCGTGACGAGGGGACCGGTGCTCAGCGTGAGCTGATAGACCTTGCCCGGGCCACCGGTGAAACCCACATCGACACTCGGTGGCATGGCGAATCCAGCGACGCGCACCACGTAGACTCCGTCGGCGGGGGGCACGAATACGAACTCCGGGTCGAGGTTGCGTCCGTCGCTTGCCGTGACCACGGTAGCGCCGCCCGCATCGAGAATCTGCACATGGGCGTCCACAGTGGAGGTGAGCGTGTAGGCGTCGAGGCGGACAAACAGCGGAACGTCGCTTTTCAGGGTGACGGCGTATCCGTCTACGTCGCCGGCCTTGTCAAACTGCCCGAGGATCCACGCGGGCAATGCCACGATTTTCTGCGCGGCCTCGCGCTCGTCGTTGGGCTCCTTTTCCTCCACCACGGGCAGCGTGCCAACGGTGAACCGGATGGGCGCACTGGCTCCTTCCGCATTCACAAAGCGCACCAGATGCATGCCCGGGCGCGCCTCGGGGGCAATGGTGACCGAGGCCTGGCCCTTCGCATCGGGCAGGCTGAAAACCAGAGCCGGATCATCGCACCATACTGCACGCCCCACCCCGTCGAGCTTTCCGGTAAAAGTAACCGGATACGTTTTCCCCGGCGCGCCCGCATGCGGCGACACCGCGGTGAGCACCGGATAGGAGGCTTCGACCCGCGGCGCGAGCACTGCGGCCAAAACACCCGCTGCAATCCAGCGCCCGATGCTCCTGCAAACGCCTCGTCGGTCCGGTCCGCCGGTTCCCGGCGCACACCCCGTCATACGAAGAGTTCCTTGATGGGACGCCCGCCGTTGACCAACTGCACAGGACGGCCCGCCGCCGTGTGCAGCACCTGGTGCGGATCAACGCCCAGCTTGCTGTAGACCGAGACCGCGAAGTCTTCGGGCGAATAAATGGTGTCGGACGCGTAGTATCCCTTCGGATCCGTCGCCCCCACCACCGCTCCCCGCGGAACCCCTGCACCGGCAAATAAAACCGACATGGCTCCCGGCCAGTGATCGCGCCCCGCATCTTTGTTCACCTTGGGCGTGCGCCCGAACTCGCCCAAACACACCACCAGCGTTGTCTCCAGCATCCCGCGCTGGTCCAGATCCGTGATCAACCCGCTCAACCCGCGGTCAAGCTTTTCGCCGTACCCCTCGCGGAAAGTTTTGAACAGCGTGCGGTGGTGATCCCAACCGCCCCAGTACACCACGCTGAAGGAAACGCCCACCTCGGCCAGACGCCGCGCCAAAAGCAACCGCTGGCCAAAATCCGTTTCCCCGTAGAGCTTCCGGGTCGCCTCGGATTCCTTGGAAATATCAAAGGCGGCCTGCGCCTCCTGCGAGGACAACAACCCGAACGCTTGGCGGTAGGACTGGTCAAACCCGATCACCGGATCCTCCGCGACGGATTCCTCCACGCGCTTCAAGCGATCGAGCGCCGACAGCAACTGGCCGCGGTTGCGCGCGCGCCCCTCGCTGATCTCGGGCGGCAAAACCACATCGCGCACCCGGAACCCCGCCTGACTCGGATCTCCCGAAACCACAAAAGGCGCGTTCTGCGACCCCAGAAAATTCGGGCCGCCCGAGCGGGACATCGACGGGAGGCTCATGTATGCAGGCAGCCCTCCGCGGATGCCCCGCTCCATAGCAACCACCGAACCAATGGAGGGATGAAAACTCACAGTGGCGCCGCATCCGACCGGAACGGGGGTTGGAGCACCCGTCATCATGTAATGGTTGCCGCCGCCGTGGTTGGGGTCCTTGTGGCAGATTGAACGCACCACGGTGAACTTGTCCGCGATTTTCGCGAGGTGGGGAACCGTTTCGCTGAAATGGACTCCGGGGAGGGCCGTTGGAATGGATTTGAACTCGCCACGGATGTCACTCGGCGCCTCTGGCTTGGGATCGAATGTCTCGTAGTGCGAAGGCCCCCCGTCCAGCCAGATGAGAATGCAGTTCACATTCGACGTGGGCCCGCCTCGCGCTTTCGCGGCCTGCGCGCGCGCCCCCAGCAAGTCCGAGAAACCAAGTCCCCCGAGCGCGCCAAACCCCACCTGCAAAAAGTCGCGCCTTCCGATGCCCTCACAGTTGAACGAAGCCTTCATAACGTCAGTGGTTGAAAACAAATTCCGCAGAATTGATGAGCGCCCAGAGGAGGTCTTGAAACGCCTCGGGTTTCGAAACATCCGGTTTGGAAAGATGGGCCGCACAGGCCTCGATCTCCGAAGTATCGGGCTCGCGGGAAAACGCGCTCAGATAAATCTCGCGCACAATCTCCTCAAGCGGCTTTGCTGAAGCCGCCCACCCCGCGGCGCGTCCCGAACCGGAGACAAGCTTGGTCTGGAGTTGGGTGGAGTTCATCAAGTGCAGCGACTGCACCAGCGTGGGCTTGCGCTCCCGCTCGCAGGGACATTCCAAACTCGAATTCGGCCGCCCGAACGCGTCCATGAAATCGGAGGAGAGTTTGTGATTCCACGTCTGCACGGCGCGCGATCCCGCAGCCAGCCCCGTGAATGCGTCGCGCACCCCGGTGAAATCCCCCACCGCATCGAGCAGCACCTCGGCGGGCAGACGCCTGCGGAGCGACTTCGCAAAATTGCGCTGGTCGGCCACGTTGGACTCATTGGGGAGCGTGCTGCGCTGGTACGCAGCGGACTCCAGAATGCGGCGCATGAGGTGCTTCAGGTCGAAGCCGTGCTCCACAAAATCGGCGGCCAGCCAGTCGAGCAGCTCCGGATTCGTCGGGGGATTCGAAACCCGGAAATCATCCACCGGATCCACGATGCCGCGGCCCATGAATTCGTTCCACACGCGGTTGACGATGGCTTTCGCAAAGAACGGGTTTCCGGGATGCACCATCCAGTCCACCAGCGCGGAACGCGGGTCCAAACCGGACTGGTATGGAACCTCGGGCCCGTCCGGAACCTTCGGCACCATGGGCGCGTCGGTGATGGGATGCGTGACGCCCTTGCCGTTGTCGTCGTGCCACCACAGCTCCGCCTCGCCCGAAATGGGCGCTGAGATCCCCTGCCCTTTGGAACGCATTTTTCCGAAAAAAGCGGCCAGTTGGTAGTAGTCCTCCTGCGCCCACTTTTCGCTCGGATGATGATGGCACTTCGCGCACTCAAGCCGTACCCCGAGGAAGATCTGGCTCACAAACGACGCGGCATCCACGGGATCGCGCTTGTCACGCACCACAGCCACGGGGCCGCTTTGATGGGAGTTGCCCTGCGCCGTAAGAAGCGCGCGAACCATCGCGTCGTAGGGCATGTTGCGGTGGAAGGCCTCGCGCAGCCATTGGTCGAGAAGAAACACCGGTTTGACCCCCACCCGGTACGGATTTGGGCGGATGAGATCCCCCCACTTCACCGCCCAGTGGTCCGCATAGTTGGGGTCCCGCAGCAGCGAGTCGATCCAGCGGGAGCGTTTGTCGGGAGACGAGTCCGCCAGGAAAGCGCGCGCCTGCGCGGCTGTGGGCAGCTTTCCAATACAGTCGAGCGAGGAACGCCGCAGGAACTCGCTGTCCGAGCACAAACCCGAAGGCAAAATCCCGAGCGACTCCAGTCGCTTGTAAATGCGCGCATCAATCTCGTTGTGAACGGGAAAGGAAGCGAAATCGGCGTGCTGCAATTTTTTGACGGGAGGCACTACGGCACGAACCACGTCCACGAGGCCCATGTAGTTGACCACCATGACCCCGTCTCCGCGCGCGTTCCCCGCGGAAACCACTCCGGCTTCGTCCACGGAAAACAGATCCTTGTCGTTGGACTGATACAGGGCCATCGCACTTACGTCGCGCTTGGAGCCGTCGGAAAGTTCCGCAGTGACCCCGAGCCGCACCTTCTCACCGGGCTGCAGCACGGGTGTCGCGGGGGTGACCTGGATGCGTCTGACGCGCGGGGCTTCCTCCGGATCCATCGGCGCCCCCTGTTCGATCCATGCCAGAACGGTCCGGTACCACGGGGAACCCACCGCAAGCCGTTCACCCCCTTCGTGCGGAATCCGCGCGGAGGCTTTGAGCAAAAGCAGACTCTGCTCGGGGGCGGCGAAAAACACGCGTCTCCCCCGCACGTCAGAAACCACCTCGTGGTAGTCCGCCCGGGGATCGTACCCGAAAACGGAGAGCTTGAAATTGCTCTGTCCCTCTGGCTTGGCGTGACACCCGCCCGAGCTGCATCCCGCCTTGGCGAAGATCGGCATCACCTCGTTCAAAAAGCTCACCGGCTTGTCGGTGCGGGACTGCGGGTCGGGAGACGCGCCCGCGGCAGCGAAAACAGCCGATCCCAAGACGGCCGCCAGCCACGGGGCCGTGCCCATCAGAGCAGACAAAAGGTGCGGGGTGCGTTTCACAGGGGGGGGAAGTTGGGAGAGGTTCACAACTCAACTGCGGAACCCCAGTTTAAAATTCGCAAAACCAATGTCCATCCCGGGCTTCGCCGCTTTTGCCCGCTTGCGCGCACCTGCAACTTGCCCTGCCCGCGCGATGCCACAATACCTTCCCAAGATGTCGGCCTTTTTTTGGGAACGCCCCCGTGCTACACCTGCGCACATGCATCCCCAGCGCCCCACACACCGGCATCCCTCCGTTCTCCCAATCGCGGCATGCGCAGTCTTGGCTGCCTCCGGAATCGGCGTGGCAGCGGATCCGGCACCCATCCCGCAAACCCCGATCGCCAGGAAAAAGGAGCTTCTTTTCTCGGACAACTTTGAAGGGGAACGGGCCCCCGCATGGCACCGGGTCGTGGACACCTTCACCGTGGAAAACGGGGCACTGAAAGGAACGCAAACCCGGGACAAGGACGTCACCTCTTCCGACGGCAAAAAAGTCACAAAAGCCCACGCCGCAGTGCACGGACTGGAGGTTCCCACCCGGGACAGCGTCGTCGAGGCCCGCATCAAGCTGGAGGGTGCCACGATGGTGGATGTCGAGTTTGACGACCGTAAATACACCGGCTCGCAGTACGGGCACATCTGCCGCGCGATTGTGCGCCTCAATGGCGTGACCATCCTGGATGAAAAAGAGGGCTCCCAGCGCTGGGACATCCGGAACATGGCTGACGATCCCACGCGGAAGGAAGAGCGTGCGGAGCTGCTCAAAGGCCGCTCGGTGACCTACCCAGTCACGCTCGAAAAGGGCACATGGTACACGCTCCAAGTTGAGACTGTGGGCGATGCCATGCGCGTCTGTATTGATGGGAAGCCTGTGGCGTTCCACCGCTCCAGCGGCATCGCGCATCCGACCAAATCCAAAATTGAATTCGGTGTGGCCGGCAAGGACGGCTACTTTGACGATCTCCGCATCTGGAACGCCGAGCCCGTTGCGGCGCCCTGACGCCGCCTTCTGCGGTTCGCATTGCTCCCGCGTCCATTCTGCCGCACGCTCCCAACCCGTTTCCCCTTTCCTATGAACAACCGTCTCATTGCTGCCGCCGCGCTCGCGGGACTCTCTCTTGGCCAACTCCATGCCGAAGCGTGGAACAGCGCTCCCGACAACGCGCCCCATGCGAAAATGCCGGTTCCCGAAGCCACCACGCAGCGGCGCGCGCAGGCCGTGGCCGCGCCGGAAAAAGGCGAGCGCGTGGTTTTCGTCGGCAACGGGCTGGCCGAGCGCGACGTGTATTA
The DNA here is from genome assembly GCA_044370075.1 of Chthoniobacteraceae bacterium. Classification (GTDB taxonomy): domain Bacteria; phylum Verrucomicrobiota; class Verrucomicrobiia; order Chthoniobacterales; family Chthoniobacteraceae; genus Chth-196. The sequence goes on from JBILWF010000028.1 coordinate 6,299, forward strand.
CAGCCGTCTGGAACCGGAGTTGCATTTGCGCTTCCCGGAAAGCGGGTTGGTCGTGCGCAACATGGGCCGCCCGGGCGACACGCCCGCCTTTCGTCCGCATCCCTCCCGCGCCAGCCAGTGGGCGTTCCCGGGCGGGGAAAAGTTCCACCCCGAATTGAGCGTGCACAAGGGCAAGGGATTCTTCCCGATGCCCGACGAGTGGCTGGCCTTTTTGAAGGCCGACACCATCGTGGCGTTCTTCGGCTACAATGAATCCTTTGACGGCCCCGAAAAGGCCGCGAACTTTGAGGCGGAGTTGAATGCGTGGGTCGAACACACTCTGAGCCGCGCCTACAATGGGAAGGCCGCACCGCGCGTCGTGCTCGTTTCGCCCATCGCGTTCGAAGATCAATCCGCTCTGCGTGACCTGCCCGCCGGGCGGAAGGAAAACGCGAATCTGGAGCGCTACACCGAAGCCATTCGCACCGTGGCAAAGCGCCACGGGCTCACGTTTGTCGACTTCTTCACCGCAACCAAAGGGCTGTACGCGAAGGGCGGGGCGCCGTTCACCACCGGCGGCTTCATTCCCAACGAAGAGGGCTACCAGCGGCTCGCAACTGTCCTTGCCGACGGCCTGTACGGTCCCGCAAAACAGGCCTCCAAGGCCGATCCAAAACTGCTGCACGCCGCCGTGAAACAGAAGGATTGGTTCTGGAAGACGGACTACAACATCCTCAACGGCGTCCACACGCACGGGGGCCGCTACAATCCCTTCGGCCCGCAGAACTATCCGGACGAAGTGAAGAAATCGCGCCAGATGACGGCACTGCGCGACGAACTCATCCACGCGGTGGCCTTGGGCCGGAAAACCGACCTCATCGTGGACGACAGCAAGACGCATGTACTGCCGCCCGTGCCGACCAACTATCAGCCGAGCGTGAAGAACGGCAGCGAGCGGTATTTGTACGGAGCGGAGGCGGAACAAAGCCTGAAGGTTCCCGAGGGCTACAAAGTGCAACTCTTTGCCAGTGAGAAGGATTTCCCCAACCTTGCCAACCCGATCCAAATGTCCTTTGACAACCGGGGACGCCTCTGGGTTGCCGTGGCCCCCACCTACCCGCATTACCGGCCGGGCGACGCTCTGCCCAACGACAAACTGCTCATCTACGAAGACACAGACGGCGATGGCAGGGCTGACAAGGAAACAATTTTTGCCGACCACCTGCATCTGCCCATCGGGTTCGAGCTCGCTCCCGAGGGCGTGTACGTGTCCCAGGAACCCAACCTGGTTTTAATTCGCGACCGCAACGGGGACGACAAGGCCGACAGCACCGAAATCGTGCTGGGCGGATTCGACACCCACGACACACACCACGCCATCAGCGCCTACACGGCCGATCCCAGCGGCGCGTTCATGCTCTGCGAGGGGGTGTTTCTGCATTCCAACGTGGAAACCCCTTACGGCCCCGTGCGCTGCGTGGACGGCGGCTTCTTCCGCTACAATCCCGCCCGCGGCCATTTGGAGCGAACCGCCCAGCTCTCCATTCCGAACCCGTGGGGCTTCGTATTCGACCGGTGGGGCCAGGATTTCTTCCTGCACACCTCCGGCCCCACGCTCAACTGGATGCTGCCCTCCTCGGTGAAGCCCACCTTTGGATCCAAGACGCCGTTGACCCAGGATCTCATCCCGGACGGCCAGAAGGTGCGTCCCACTTCAGGATTGGAAGTGGTTTCCTCGCGGCATTTTCCGGATGACGTGCAGGGGGATCTGGTCCTGTGCAACGCGATCGGCTTTTTGGGAATCAAACAGCACCGCATCGAAGACGAGGACACCGGCTGGAAAACCTCCTTCCGGCACGAATTGCTCAAAAGCAGCGATGGAAACTTCCGTCCCGTGGATCTCGAATTCGCCCCGGACGGCTCGCTTTATGTGATCGACTGGCACAACCCGCTCATCGGCCACATGCAGCACAACGCACGGGACCCGCTGCGGGATCATGTGCACGGACGCATCTACCGCATCACCTATCCGGCGCGACCGCTGGTCAAACCCGCGCACATCGCAGGCGCTCCCCTCGCAACGCTCCTCAACAATCTGAAGGAACCCGAAATGCGCACCCGCTACCGCACGCGGCGCGAACTGCGGGGACGCCCGGCAAACGAGGTGCTCGCCGCACTTCCGAAATGGACGGCGGCCCTGGACAAAACGGATCCACAATACGAGCACCACTTGGTGGAGGCCCTCTGGACCACCTGGGGACTGAACCGCGTGGACGAGGCGCTGCTGCGCCAGCTTCTGCAGGCCGGGGATCACCATGCGCGTTGCGCCGCCGTGCGCGTGCTGCGCTACAACACGCACCGAATCGCCGATCACGCCGCCCTTTTGGAAAAAGCCGCAGCCGACGCGCACGGCCGCGTTCGGCTCGAGGCGCTCGTGGCGGCTTCCTGGATGGAGAACCGCGAGGCGGCCGGGAAAATCGTAGCCGTGGCCGCCGCACAGCCCCTCGACAAATGGAGCCAGGCAGCCGCCAAAACCGCCGCGGACCGTATTGCGGGCCGCGCCGAAGCCGCCCCTGCGGAGCAGCCCGCCATCAAGGTGCCGGATCATCTTACCGGAGCCGCCAAAGCCCAGTATCTTGCCGGGCACAAAATCTACTTCCGCGAAGGCCACTGTGCGACCTGCCATCAACCGAACGGAAAGGGGTTGGACCCCGCGTTCCCAAGTTTGGAAAAAAGCCCGTGGGTTGAGGGAGATTCGGAGCGTCTGGTGAAACTGGCGATGTACGGGATGATGGGACCGCTCGAGTTGAAGGGCAAAAAGTACGACGGCCAGGTGCCCATGACGCCCTTCGCCGGAATGCTCAACGACACGGAGATGGCCGCCGTGCTGACGTTCGTGCGCAATAGCTTCGGCAACCGCGCAACGCCTGTGACACCCGAACAGGTGCAAAAAGTCCGCGCCGCCAACCCGGGCCGGGTTCAGTTCTACACTGTGGACGCCTTGTTAAAAGAACATCCTCTGGAGCAGTAAGTTCAAGTCTTCAAGCTCAGAGCTTGCCCCTCTTCCCTACCATCCCTCCGGCTCCGGTTTAGCGGACCGGCTCTTTCCCGGCGCCCCGCGCTCTCCTATGGCGCGGACGAGCCACCCGGACCGGGGTGTCCCAAATGTTCCAGAATGAACGCATATGCGGCAGACCGCGTAGCGTCCGGGAAGTCATGTGCGCAGTCAGGATGGGCCACTCGCAACGAATCCGGCTTTCCCAGCAACCGGTACACCTGCCTCGCGGTATCCGCGACCCGGTCCACGCTCTGCGAGCGGAAATTAGAGTCGTGCAGCGGTGCGCTGATAAAAACGGCGCGCGGGGCCAGGGAACCCACCAGTTCGTGAAAGTCAAACGGGATTTCAGGAAGCCGTCCATCGTACCCGAGCAGCCCCGGCATGTATCGTTTTTGACACCATCCTTTCTCCGGTTTCCACACCGCGGGATTCCCTCCTTGATAATCCAAAAAGGAATCCAGTCCGCAGCTGGAAACCACCACCTGAATGCGCGGCTCAAAAAACGCTGTAAACACCGCGTTGTGTCCTCCCAGCGAGTGACCGATGGCCGCATAAGAACCGCTCCGCACGAACGGGAGCGCATCGAGTACATCGAGGGCACGCCGGTTATCCCAAATCGCCTTCATGGTGCCGCTCCGGTGACCGAGAACATCCAAATCGGGCTGGTACCCCGCCAGCAGCGGATACGACGGGCTGATGGTCACACACCCGGCCTCCGCCAACTGGCTGGCGTACTCCCGGTTGGCGTAAAAGGAGGAAGTGCCTGCAAGCCCGACGACCACACCGTGGCCCACCTTCGAGTCGGTGGGATGGAGGCACAACACCCCTGGAACCCGAGCACCGGACGCCAGAGCGGCTTTGGGAATGCACACATAGGCCGGCACCCAACTATTGGGCTCCGCCTGATAGCTGATTTTGCGGCGCAGGTAGGACCCCCGGTCGACTTCCTCCTCGATGCGCACCTCCAGCGGGGAACGCCGGGATTCGTCCGGCATGGCACCGATTACCGATTCAAACCCCCGCTGAATTTCGCGGCGCCTGTGTTCCCACTCAGCGGGCGTACGCACGGGGTGAATCACCTGCTGCTTGTCACGCCACAGCAATAAATTTTCACGAGGCAACCGCTCCGGCGCGACCGCCAGCAGAATCGAAGAAACGGGAAATGCGGCAAAGAAAGCCCATACTCCGAGCAACGCGCGGCTACAATCGGGGAGAATCATGCAGAAGCGTGGTTTCCCGGCGTTGGCGTGCACAAGGCCGGAAAAACCCTCCCGCCCCGCGCGCAGAAATTTGGTGCACAAATATCCCCCGGATGAACGCCCGGAGGCCCGTGCCGTAACGGCAACTCCTCCCCGACGTCCCCTGCCCA
>JBILWF010000456.1:0-3426 GCA_044370075.1 Chthoniobacteraceae bacterium
CAACACCGAGCGCAAGGGATTCGACTCGGTCTTTGCTCCGGAGAAGGCGGTTGAATTGGGCAAAGCCTGCGACGGAAAAGGAAAGTCCGTCCAATGGCAGCCGTTGGAGTCAAACGACGAGTACGGGAAGATTAATTTCAACGTGCCCCTTACTGCGTTGAAGGAAGCCACGGCCTACGCCTTTACCTCGATTGAATCGCCGGAGGAAAAGGATGTGGAACTTCGTTTGGGATGCAAAAACGCGTGGAAGGTTTGGTTGAACGGAACCCTGCTCTTCGGCCGCGACGAATACCATCGCGGCCAGAAAATGGACCAATACATCCTCAAAGGGCGGTTAAAAAAAGGCGCCAATTCCATTCTCGTGAAGTGCTGCCAGAACGAGCAAACCGAGTCGTGGACGGTCGAGTGGGAGTTTCAACTGCGCGTGTGTGACAGTGCGGGCACGGGACTCCATTTCAACGAAGCAAAACGGTAAGAGCGTATGAAAAAATCCCCCTTTTCCCTTTCGGTTTTCGTTAGTGGACTTCTGGCTGCAGCCATCGGTGAACTCCCTGCGGCGAGTCCGGCGGTCGCCACGGATTGGCCCGGTTTTCGTGGCCCGCAGGGAACCGGGGCGGTGTCGCAGGGACGCATAGCCGACCAGCTCAAGATCCGCTGGAGCGTGCCCTTGCAGGGACGCGGGCTGTCGAGTCCGGTGATCGGCAACGGGAAGATTTATGTGACTTCAGCGACGGGCCAGTCGCAGGATGAGCTGCGGCTGTCGTGCCATCAGCTCGATTCGGGGAAGCTTCTGTGGGAGCGTCAGCTGCGCGCAACCGGGCGGACCATGACACACCCCAAGACGTGTGTAGCCGCCAACACGCCCTGCACGGATGGTGAGCGCGTCTATGCGCTGTGGAGTTCCAATGATCTGGCGGCCTTCGACCATGAGGGCAATCTGCTGTGGCTGCGGGGACTCACCGCCGATTACAGCAATGCCAGCAACAGCCTGGGCATGGCCTCGTCTCCGGTTCTCGCGGGAGAAACGCTGGTGGTTCTCATAGAAAATGACAGCGAGAGTTACGCCCTCGGAATCGACACCCGGACGGGACGAAACCGCTGGAAGCTCCAAAGACCCAAGGTCGCAAACTGGAGCAGTCCGGCTCTCATCCGGCAAGGCGGGGGACGCGCTCCCCTTGTGATTCTGCAGTCCACCAAGGTGGTTTCCGCGGTGGATGTGGAAACGGGAAAAGTGGCTTGGGAACTCCCGCTCAACGGTTCCTCGATGAGTTCCCCGATGGTCGATGGAGAAGTGGCTTATCTTCCCGCATCGGGCATCACCGCGGTGCGTCTGTCTCAAACCGGGCAACCGCCGGAGACCGCGTGGAATTCACGGCAGATGAATCCCGCCACGATCAGCCCGCTCTTGCTCGGCGACGGTTTGTACAGTGTCAATAACGCTGGGGTTTTGATGAAAGCCGACACCAAGACGGGTGACCTGAAATGGAAACTGCGCTTGAGCGGCCCCTTTAGCGCTTCCCCGGTGGGGGCCGGAAGCCGGGCGGTCGCCGTGAACGAAAAAGGGCTCGTTCACATTGTGGATACGGCGGCACCCGAAGGTGCTGTGCTCTGCCAGCTTCAGCTCCCGGTGAAGGAAGAAACCAAGGAACTTGTCCTCTCCACGCCGGCCTTGAGCGGGGAACAGGTCTTTGTCCGGAGCGATTCCACGCTCTGGTGCCTTGCTCCGTAGCCTCGGCGCGGAGTCATCCGTTGGGATCCGCGGAACATGGCCGCCTCAGCGCACCCGGGCGATTCCCGTGGCTTCGAGGCGGATCTGGTTCGTTTTTAAAAGTGATCCCACGGCCTGCTTAAAGGCCTTTTTGCTGCATCCAAACTTTTCGCGGATCAGTCCGGGATCCGTCTTGTCGTGAACCTCTAAAAAACCTCCCGCGCTTTGCAGGGCGTTGAGGATGGTCTCCGCCAGGGGGGCTATCCGCCCATAGCCGGATCGCTCCAGGCGAAGGTCGATTTTTCCATCAGGCCGGACCTCCCGGACATGCCCCTCCAGGGAAGCGCCAATATCAAGGGAATGAGGAAGATCAGAATGATACAGCATTCCAAAGTGCCTCTGCGCCACAACGCAGCGGTAACCAAGAGGTGTTTCCTCGGCCACCAAAAGCGGGACGCTCTGGCCCGGATAATACCGGGGCGGCGTTTGGTGCAGATATTTCTGAAGGCGCATCGTCGCTACAATCCGGTCGGAACGTTCATCGATGCGAACGTGGACGAGGATGCGTTCGCCGTTTGACACGAGGCGGGTTTGTTCGCGCAGGGGCAAAAGCAAATCCTTCTCCAGTCCCCAATCCAGAAACATGCCGATCCCCGGTTTGAATCCGACGGCTTGCAAGAACGCGCAGCCTCCGACTTCCACCCGCGGGGATTGTGTGGTGCAGATCAGGCGGTCTTCTGAATCGCGGTAGACAAAAACAGTCAAGGCATCTCCGGGTTCTGTGGAGGCGGGAATCCATTTTGTGGGCAGAAGTATTTGGCCCGCGGAGCCTGCATCGAGGTAGGCACCCTGCTGGGTTAGATGGCTCACGTGCAGGGTATTGTGTTTTCCGATTGCGATGCTCATCGCGCGCATCCTGCCGCCGGCTTCCCCTTTCATCAAAGCAAAAGTGGCAGGCTCTCCGGCGGATGCACTTGCGCGCGTGCATTCAAAAACCAGTTGGTTCCTTTCGCCGCTTCTCCTAAAGCGTGGGGTTGCCGGATGGTTTGATTTTTCACGTGCTGTATGAAATTCGCGATTTGTAACGAGACTTTTGAGGGGTGGCCTTTTGAACGCGCCTGCGCCTTTGCGCGCGAGTGCGGGTACACGGGGATTGAGATTGCGCCTTTCACTCTCGGGGCCAGCGCGTGGGAAATCTCTAAGCAGACCCGTGAGCACGTGGTGAAGAGCGCCCAAAACGAGGGTCTCGAAGTAATTGGCCTGCACTGGTTGCTGGCAAAGACAGAGGGCTTTTATCTGACGACCCCGGATGCCGGGGTTCGCAAACAGACGGCCGGGTATCTCGCGGAATTGACCCGCATGTGCCGCGAGTTGGGCGGGCATCTGATGGTGCTGGGTTCCCCCAAACAGCGAAACCTTCTGCCGGGCGTCTCGCACGCTGAAGCCATGCGTTTGGCTGCGGATACGCTCAGCCAGGTGGTGCCCGTTTTGAGCGAGTGCGGCGTCACCATCGCCCTGGAACCGCTGGGCCCGGAGGAGGGGGATTTTCTCAACACGGCGGATTCCGCGGTGGAACTCATGCGCATGATCGATTCCCCTTTCTGCCGCCTGCATCTGGATGTGAAGGCGATGTCGGCGGAGGAGACTCCGGTGTGCGACATTCTGAGCAAACACGCCGCCTCGATGGCGCATTTTCACGCAAACGACCCGAACCGGCG
>JBILWF010000457.1:0-3421 GCA_044370075.1 Chthoniobacteraceae bacterium
CTCCCGACATCATAGTCCTCGCCCCAAATGCCTGATATGCAACAACCCCAGAGCCCCCCTGAAAAACGAGAACACCCCCGCCGAAAATGGGAGAATTCATGCCCACCAGACTTGTGGAGGAAGGCATCCGCGCAAAATCCAGGACGAGCGATCCGCCTAAAAAATTGACGTTGTTAGAACCGTTCGTCCCCGTCCCCGTTCCCTGAAGAGTCAAAGTCCCTCTACCAGATTTTCCCAGACCGTTTTGGAATGAACTTAAGGAGGAGGAAACAATAAAGTCCCCCTGACCGGAAAACATGGAATTAAAGGAAACGGTACCGTCCAGTTTATCTATTTGAACAACTGATTTCACATCAGGTCGTACGTAACTATTTAAAGATTTGAATGTTGGCCCATTCGCACTCACCACGACCCGGTCCAAGTGAATCCAACTGGAACCACCGATTACCATCCCTCCAGACGCAAAGTTTTGCGTTGTGTTGTTAATCGACATCGTTCCCAGCGTGTAAGCCCCGCCAGTCCCCGGCGTTATGCGATCCATCGTGATGGTATTGACCGCCGACACGACGAGGTTGTTGTTGAACGCAATACCCGTATCCCCCGCCAGTTCCGTGGTGCCCCCTGCCAGGAAGAGCGTGGACGCCCCGAGCGCAGCCGGATTAGCCAACCGCAGGACCCCTGCCTGCAGGGAGATTGATCCTCCAATGGTATTGGCTCCAGACAGCGTCCAGCGGGCGTTACCCGTTTTAGTCACACCCCCGGCCGTGCTGATGGCACCCGCAATCGTGCTCATTCCGAGACCGCTTCCGGTCAAGAGGAACCCCGCCCCACCTGGGTCGCTCACGCTGTTGGCCACGGTAAAGCGACTGGCTGAGTTGTTGGCGAGAGTCAGCGGCGCGCCGAGCGTCCCCAGCAACAGATTGGCCGGTGCCAGAGGGGATGCCGAGGCGTCCCCGATCGTGACCGATCCGGCCCCGGCGTTGACGGTGATGGCGGCACCGCTACCCCCAAGGGTAAGCGTACTGGCGGCGGGACTCCCCAAAGTGCCTCCGAGCAGCGTGGTTGAGCCCGTGTTGGAGAAAATCAGCTGATTGGCCGCCTGATCCCCCTCGAGGAAGACGGATTGCGGTCCATTCACGGCCGTGGCGTTGAACTGGAACGTATCGTTGATACCCCCCAAGGAGCCGGGACTGAGCGAAAGGGAAGCCGCGCTGGTGGTCCAGTTGGTCACGGGATTCCACGTCCCGTTGACGGAACCGGTCCAGTAGAGGGCGGCGGCGCGCAGGGGAATTTCGGTTCCCAGCAGGCAAAAAAGAGCCCAGAGGGTCACCGCGCGGGTCAGCAAAGGAGACATCCGAAACACCTGCTGCGGGCCGTGGGTGCGGAGCGCCTCCCAGAGCGGGTTGGAACGCAGAATTCGCGAGGCGGAGCGCCGGGACTTCCGGCACGGCAGTTTTTGCCCGTAAAAAACCGGATCCGGCAGCTTTATTTGCCCGGTGCACGCCGCAGCTGGAGCCTCCTTCCCGCGGCGTGTCCGGCACGGGTTACCGGCGAAGCGGTAAAGCCGTCCTGCGCGGGCCTTGGGTGGCCGCGGATGCACTCGGGCTGTCGATTCGGGGGACACGGGGTACGGGACGGTTTAGAGAACAGAGTAAGGGGCGGACGCGCGCTCCAATCTATCGAAGCAAGTTGCGTGCCGCTTCCCGCGCCTTGTGAGGCTTTTGTTTTCCGCGCTTGCGCGAGGGGCAACGCATAAATCCATCTCCAACGGCCCGTTGAACTTTCAGGTGCGCGCATCCCGCACAGAACGCCCCGCCCATCCAGTAGGGCCCTGAGAAACGAGATCGGGATGCAACCCTCTGCGCCGATGGACCCCAAAACGCCGCATCAACCCCACGACAAGCTGCTGCGCAAGATTCTGGCCCAAAGGAAAAACGCCCGCTCCTTTTTCGAAAACAATCTCCCCCGGGAACTCCCCCCTCTCCTGCAATGGGGAACCCTCCGGCGCATCCCCGGTTCCTTCATCGACAACCGCCTCAAGGGCTCCGAGTCCGACCTTCTTTTCTCCGTTACACTGAGGGATTCACCCGTCCTGCTTTCCCTGCTTTTTGAGCACCAGAGCACCGAGGATCCCCGGATTGCGCTCCGCCTTTTGGGCTACGTGGTGCGCATCTGGGAGCGCTTTGCCTCCCACAAACCGGCTTCGAAAAAACTCCCGCCGGTTTTCCCGCTCGTCCTCGCACAGGGCGAGAGGCCGTGGAGGACCTCCACGCAGCTGGCCGATCTCGTGGATATTCCGCCGGGGATGGAGTCGGTGTGGGGGCCGTGGCAACCCACTCTGCGCTACCAGGTGATGGATCTGCATGCGCTTCCCTATACGGCGCTGACGGGCAGCGCGGAGACCACGCTGGCGCTGCGCCTGCTCAAAGCGGCGCGGGAGGGGGATCTGCTTGCGGACTGGATCTGGGATGAATCGCTGCTGGAGGCGATTTCTCCGGATGCGCGCGAACTGTGGATGCGCTAGGTTTTCGCACACGGTGTTGACCGGAAGAGCTTTCTTGAGCGCATCGACTCCCTCCATTCCCCGTCCATGAAAACAAAGACCCTCACGCTGGCGGAACAATTCAAACGGGAAGGCCTCAAGGAAGGACGGCGCGAGGGACGACGCGAAGGGCGACAGAGGTGGCTCCATCAAGGCCGTCAAGAGGGGCGGAACGAGGGGCGGAACGAGGGGCGGACGGAAGGCGCGCGGGAATTGGCGCGGCAAGCGGTGTTGCGCGCACTCGAGCTCAAACATCAGGATGTTCCGCAAGGACTGGTGGAGGCCCTCGATCACATCGAAGATCTCACGCGTCTGAAAGCGCTTCTCGACCGCGCCATCCTGTCCGCCTCCGTTGAGGAGTTCGCCGCGGGTCTCTAATTCCCGACGGGGGCGTCCGCGCAAAATTGTCAGCATTTACCTTGAGCGAAACTGGGGGCTCTCCACCAGCGCGTGGATCACGGCCCGCAGGGTCATTCCCTTCGCCTGGGCCTTCTTGAAAATTTCCTCCACCAGTTCCTCATCCGAGAAACCGCCCGGCCTCCCCAAGGCATATTCGACAAGCCGCGCGATCAGTCCGCGCGCAAAGTCCTCCTCGTGCGCGGCCACCGCGTCCCGCAACCCGAAGAACCCCTCAAACTTTTCCCCGGAAGGCAGCCGCCCGGAGCCGTCGATCGGAAAGAGCTGCTTCTTTTCCACCACCTGCCAGCCTTTGAAAAACTCCGCGTACTCCTGTTCCCTCCAAAGCCCCCCGGCATCGAAGTTCTGCAACGCGAACCCGATCGGATCGATGTCACGGTGACACTGCGCGCACTGGGGCTGTTCCTGATGCGCCGTCAACAACTCGCGTGCCGGCATCAACCGCGCACCGAAACGCGCCAA
>JBILWF010000458.1:0-3420 GCA_044370075.1 Chthoniobacteraceae bacterium
GGACTCCGGGGAGAGCCATGCGGCGATGCTGACTGGGAGAACCAGAATCAAGAAGGACAGCCAGCGTCCGGCCCGGGAGCGGGAGAGTGGATGGGTACAGGTGGCGTCCGCGCAGCACTCCGGGGGAGTGTCGCGGGAAGCCACGAAAAGCGCCAGCAGCGCCAGTCCGAGTCCAGCCACTAGAACGCCGGGACGGAACGACGGGTGCAGGAACGCGGCGACGCGTCCCGTGAAGTAGGTGCTCAGCAGAACCGCACTCCAAACGGCCAGAGTGGCGGAGGGGATCCAGCGGGTAAACAAGGCTGTCATCATGGCGCGGGAGGGAGTGCTGCGTGGTTGGGTTTGGAATAGGGACTTTAGGACACAAATGCGATTCCCGTGAGCCGCCAACAAATAAGTCCAATCAGGCCAAATAGAACCGCACCCATCAGAATAACAACCCGTCGTTTGAAAAGAAGCCCGTAGAGCCAGTAGAGCTTGAGGTCAAACATGGGGCCGAAGAGCAGGAAGGCGAGTTTTGCGGTCATCGGAAACGCTTGAAAACTGGTGGCGGCGATGAATGCGTCGGTTGTACTGCACAAAGCCAGAGCGGCAGCCATTCCCATCAGGCTGAAGATCGCAACGGGTGGATTGTTTGCGATGGGTTCGAGCACGGTGCGGTCAATCGCCGTGCCCAGCACGCTGGTGATTGCCGCACCAATGACGAAGAACACCGCTACATCCAAAAAATCTGTTGCCGCCGTGTACACTGCCCGCAGGGCGGGATGAGTCGATGTGTCCTCACGAGGCCGGTCCGGATCTGCGCTGACGCGCAGGCCCGCCCGCGCAGGAACCGTATCCGGTTGCGGTCCCGCTCCCGCCTGCAAGAGCGCGGAGGTGGGAAAGCGCTGGGCAATCCAACCGGCTGCGATGCCCAGCAGCAGACCGATTCCCAGGCGCAGGGTTGTCATTTCCGCAGCATGCTGGCCGCGGAACGCTGCGAAGGTGCTCAGGGCCACAATGGGGCTGACGATCGGGGCCGCGAGCATGTAGCTGAGGGCGCTTCCCAGCGGCAGACCTTTGCGGATGAAGCGTCGGATCACCACCACACTGCCGCATTCGCACATCGGGAAGACCAGTCCCAGAAGCCCCCCGGCGCACACCGCGAGAAACGGGTTGCGTGGCAGCGCGCGCGTCACCCGCTCCGCGGAAACAAAGGCTTCAACCAAACCCGAGAGAATCGAGCCCAGCAGCAAAAACGGAATCCCCTCCAAGAGAACGCTGAGGAAGGAAACGGCAAAATCACCCGGGTGGAAGGAAAACCAATTCATCGATCGAGGGGAAATCTCCGTTCATGCTGCGCTCAAGCCGTTCTGGAGCCAAGATTAACCCGAGTGCCCCCGCATAAAAATAAGGCTCCCGTCCGGCGGCAGAGACGTGTTTTCAAGTAGTTTGTGGCGCGAAGCCTCTGACGTGGGGTTCAGGGGTCGATCCACTTTCCGTGTTCGGCGATGAGGTCCTTGAGGCGATCCACAGCTTCTTCCTCGGGGATATTGAATTTTACGGGGTTTTTGCCCACGTAGAGGTTTATTTTGCGGGGGGCGCCCCCGACGTAACCGAAGTCCGCATCGGCCATTTCTCCGGGCCCGTTGACGATACATCCCATGATGGCGATCTTCACCCCCTTAAGGTGACCGGTGGCCGCTTTGATGCGCGCCGTGGTGTCCTGAAGGTTGAACAGCGTCCGCCCGCAGCTTGGGCATGCCACGTAATCCGTTTTGAAAATGCGCGAACCGGCAGCCTGCAGAATGTTGTAAGACAGCCGTAGCGCGGCAAGGGGTGTGGGTTCGGTCCGCACCCAGATCGCATCTCCGATTCCCTCGCAGAGGAGTCCTCCCAAAACAGTGCTGGCCTGAAGCATTGCGGGAAGCCCTCCTGCGCACTCTTCTTTTCCACGAAAACAATCTTTCAGCAAAATGGGATGCCGTGGATCGAGGCGCGCCGCGAGGAGTCGGAACGCGGTAAGGGGGGAGAGCGAGACGGAGTCTGCAACGGTGACAAGAACGGGATCCTCCAGGGCGTTGAGGCGTTCAACGGCGTCAGTTTGCCCGGGATCAACCTCGTGCAGGTGCAGGTCCTCAGCCCTCAGTTCCGCTCGAAGATCCCCCGTGTCCTCCGGCAGCGCCTGCACCACGTTCTCGCACAGTGCGACTCGGGGCAGTTCGGTGCCCCCGAGGGCGAAGCCTTTCGCGAAAACCGTCCGTGATTCGCGCCGGCGGTATTCAAACGGATTCCATGTCGATTCCACGTTTTGCAAAGCGGGTTCGCGCCCGATGTTTTCAGCCTCCGCAGCAAAGGGCACCGCCGCCTGCTCGACCAGGGCGCGTGCCACGGGAATTTCGTGCACCGAATCTTCGGTGAGCGACACGCGCACGGTGTCACCGATGCCATCGGCCAGAAGGCTTCCAATGCCGATGGCGCTCTTGATCCGGCCATCTTCGCCGTCGCCGGCTTCGGTAACTCCGAGGTGTATGGGGTAATTCCAGTCGGGCCCCAGCTCGCGCAGACGCGCCACGAGAAGACGGTATGCGGCGATCATCACTTTCGGATTGCTCGACTTCATCGAGAACACAAAAGCGTGGTACTTGAGATCGCGGGCGATCCGCGCAAACTCCAGCGCGCTTTCGACCATGCCCAGGGGCGTGTCGCCGTACCGGTTCATAATCCGGTCCGAAAGTGAGCCGTGGTTGGTACCGATGCGCATTGCGACTCCCCGGTCCTGGCACAACCGGACAAGGGGAGTAAACTTTTCGCTGATGCGTTCGAGCTCGGCGGAGTATTCGGAGTCGGTGTATTCGCGCACCGCAAACCTCTTTTTGTCGGCGTAGTTACCCGGGTTGATGCGTACTTTTTCGACCCATTTGGCCGCCTCCAACGCGGCTTCCGGTTTGAAGTGAATATCCGCAACCAAGGGAACGAGACATCCGGTTTCCCGAAGACCCTTGGCGATATGTTGGAGGTTTGCGGCGTCTTTAACCGTTGGAGCGGTGATGCGCACGATTTCGCAACCAGCATCCACAAGTTCGCGTGTCTGCTGGATGCAGGTGTGCGTGTCCATCGTGTCGCACGTGAGCATGGACTGCACGCGAACGGGATGAAGTCCGCCTATTGTTACAGGACCGACGACCACCTCGCGGGTCAGACGTCGGCGCGGATCGAGCACGGAGTCACAGTAGCGCATGGGGGCGGTTTCTTCCGGAAAATGATCCGCTACCGGGCGGGTGCCTCTTTGGGGGAGGCGGTCTGCGTCGCGGCGGATTTCGCCTTCGGGGAGCGAACAAGATCGGTCAAGTCGCTCACGTCAAAGAAGGTCACGTAGGCGATGAATCCCATAACCAGCACGGCGCAGGCGGTCTGGACGTACTCAAGAAAGGTGCTGTT
>JBILWF010000459.1:0-3413 GCA_044370075.1 Chthoniobacteraceae bacterium
CCGGCGAGCAAAAATGCAGAGGCCGTTCTTTTGCAGCCTCTTAAAGAGAGGAATGTGACGGTGATTGTTTCCGCGACCGTGCACGGGCGGCGGGTGGAGACGCGCTGGAGTTTTGTGTGCGATGCGGTCCGGGAGGGGAAGGATCCGGCGGCTCCGGGAGGGGGGGGAGGGCTCAAGTCAAAGCCGGGCTCTGGAAGATCGCAGTAAACACGGCTGCAGGTATTTAGGGTAATTATTTTCGTTTTTGTATGTTTTCACTCCTTTCGGAAAAGCTGCAGGGTGTTTTTCGCAACATCCGGGGACAGGGGCAGATTAGTGAATCCAACGTGCAGGATGCGTTGCGCGAGGTGCGCATGGCGCTGTTGGAGGCGGACGTGGAATTCAGCGTCGCGAAGAATTTCGTGGCCCGCGTCAAGGAGAAGGCTTTGGGGGCGGATGTGCTCAAGTCGGTGACGCCCGGCCAGCAGATGGTGAAGATTTTCCATGATGAACTCACCGCGCTTCTGGGCGGCGGGGAGGCGCCCCTGCAGCTGAAGGCGGCGGGTCGGATTTTGATCGTGGGGCTCAACGGCGCGGGAAAGACGACTTCGAGTGGTAAGCTCGCGCTCTGGTTAAAAAAGCAGGGGTGGCATCCGCTGCTTGCGGCGTGTGATTTGTACCGTCCGGCGGCCATCGAGCAGTTGGCCACGTTGGGGCGCCAGATCGGGGTGCCGGTGTATACGCCGGAGGCGGGGCGCACCGATGTGGTGGAGGAGGCACGAAGGGCCTCGGAATGGGCGGCGGGGCAGGCGGGTAATCTGACCATTTACGACACGGCGGGCCGGCAGGAGGTGGACGAGGAGTTGATCGGAGAGGTGCGGCGGTTAAAAGAGCTTTTGCAGCCGCAAGAAATTCTGCTGGTGGTGGATGCCGCTACGGGCCAGCAGGCGGTAAGCGTGGCGCGCCGCTTTGACGAGGCGCTGGGGGTGACGGGTATTGTGCTCACCAAGCTCGACGGGGATGCGCGCGGCGGAGCAGCCCTTTCGATGCGCGAGGTCATTCAGAAACCGATCAAGTTTTCGGGTACGGGGGAAAAACTTGAGCAGTTCGAGCCTTTTTACCCGGAGCGCCTCGCGGGGCGTATTCTGGGCATGGGGGACATTGTGAGCCTCGTGGAAAAGGCGGCGGAATCCATTGACGAGGCGGATGCAAAGCGCATGGAGGAGCGTTTTCGGAAGGCGGAGTTCGATTTCACGGACTTTTTGGCGCAGTTTAAAATGCTGCGCCGCCTCGGGCCTCTGGAGAATATCCTTGCGATGCTGCCGGGGATGGGTAACCTCAAAGACTTTTCCGTTGACGAAAAACAGCTCAAGCGAACCGAGGCCATCGTGTTATCGATGACCCCCGAGGAGCGAGGCCGGCCTGAGATTCTCAACGCGCGCCGCCGCCAGCGGATTGCGCGGGGGAGCGGGGTCACCGTCACGGATGTAAATGAACTGGTGCATCGCTTTGGGATGATGCGCAAGATGATGAAAAATATGGGTCAGTTTAAAAAACTGATGATGCGTTCCCAACGCGGCGGATCCCGGTAATTAAAAAACCGGGGACCGGTCCACAATTTTTAGAACTAAAACCAAACACACATTAGAAGCAGCTATGGCCGTATCGATTCGTTTGCGCCGGGAAGGAACCACAAACAGCCCCTACTATAAAGTGGTGGTAGCCGACTCCCGCAGCCCCCGGGATGGAAAGTTCATTGAAATCATCGGGAACTATGACCCGAAGAAAGCCGGGGAGAACGTCAACATCGACCTGTCCCGGGTTGATTACTGGATCAGCAAGGGCGCTCAGCCTTCCGAGACGGTAGCCTCTCTGATCATCCAGTCCCGCAAGCGGGCGGTTTCCGCGGCGTAGCCCTCCGGACACCGGCTCGCCCGCGCGTCGTTTCGAGGTTTAAAAAAGACGGAGCGAGAGCCAGCGGGGGATGTTCCCTTAATCCTCGAACAAGGCGGTGTGAAGATCTCCACCGCCCCTTTTCATTTCCGCCTATCGTGCTGGCGTCATTCCTCGGGCTGCGTTTTCCGCCCGTCTCGGGAATTGCGTGATCTGAAAGAAAATCTCTGGTATATCGGTCCCCATGCAGGCGTTCCTCGAATTTGTTGCGCGTAATCTGGTGGATCATCCCGAAGAGGTGGTAGTCGGAGTCCGGTCGGGTCCCGGAAAGACGGCGTACGAGTTGCGGGTTCACCGTTCTGATGTTGGAAAGTTGGTGGGGAAAAATGGGCAGACGATCGAGGCCATACGGGCCTTGGTGTCCGCTGCCAGTGCCAAAAAAGGACAGCGCGTTCAGGTTGAGATCATGGAGGAATCTGCGAATGCCACCCCTCCCGCCGGCGCCGCAGCCTACCCCGGGGAATCGCTGCCTGATCCCCAAACTGCGGTTCCGGATGGAGAGCTGGAGGCATAAGTGCGTTTGCGTTTTCCTCATTCGCCGCATGAGAATGGATTTGCGCATTTTGCCTGACAGCACTGACCGCAGATCATGATTAGGATTCCGTGGCTTTTATTTAGTTGGAATCTGCTCGAGGGGCAGAGAGCTCCGGCTTCCGTGCCGGACGGGCTTGTCTTGAAGCTCGCGGACAAGCTGGATGAGCGCGAAATTCAAGCGGTGGTGAGTCGCTCCTTTAGTTTTGACCAGCAGTGGAGCGGTTCTTACGGGCGGATCGCCGAGCCGCTCGAACAGCGCATTCAGCAGGCCTTTCGCTACCAACCGCTTCCGGCGCTCGCTCTGGTGCATGGATCGCGCATCATCGCGGCCTCGTGTTTGTCCACGGATGAAAATGCGGCGAGTCATCTGCTGTCCGGTCCCTGCGTCCTGCCCGAATACCGAAGCCGCGGACTTGCCTCCATTCTGCTCGCGGAAACGCTCCATCAGTTGCAACAGGCCCGGATCCCGGTAGCGCGGGCTTTTTGTTTGGAGGGAACGACGGCCAGTAAGTTTGTGTATCCGAAGTTCGGGTCGGTTCGTGAGAAATACGCGGAAGAGCCGTTTTGAGAGCTCTCCGCCTCTGGGGCGGCGCAGGCCCGAGGTTCGCCCGAAAACCAGTCTTTATCCTAAAAACGGGAATGAGGTTGCATGGATAATCAGCCAACTATCTGCTGTGGTGTGGAATGCAGGTACAAACGGAGTCTTTTTCGACTCACCCACGGGTCAGCGTCTTCCCCCCCTCGGAGCTCGCTCCAAATTGGCCGGTAGACACTCCGTGCGGTCGGTTCTATGCAGAGTTTGACTCGGAGACTCCGATCTCACGCGCGGGCCAACTCGTCTTCTTTGCCCAGTTCCTCTATGCAGGCCAGCGCTGGGAGCGTTTCCTCAAAAACTGCCCTCTGACCTACACGGGCAACCGGGGCAGCAAGGTCGTTAATGTCCTTGA
>JBILWF010000110.1:0-6840 GCA_044370075.1 Chthoniobacteraceae bacterium
GTTGGAACCGGCAAAAGCGTTTTGCTCAACGCCATGATTCTTCAGGCCCTTGCGCGGTACAGCCCCGAGGAGCTTTCCGTTTCAATTCTCGACTACAAAAACGGGACGGAATTCAATATCTACCGTGACGTTCCCCACTTGTATGCGCTTTCGCTCGGAAGCGGCACCAAGTTCGGATCCGATCTGCTCGGACATTTCCAAGCCGAAATGGACAGGAGATCGGAACTGTTTAAAACCGTCGGAGCCCAAAATCTTGCGGCGTACCGCAAAGCAACCAACCAGGTTCTCCAGCGACACCTCATCGTCATCGACGAATTCCAGGTCCTTCTCTCCAGCGCCAAGCACGGGGAACTGGCCAAAACGCGCCTGGAGGATCTCATCCGGCGCGGACGATCCTTCGGTTACACATTCATCCTCGCCAGCCAGTCGCTGAAGGATTGCTCTCTCACGCCCGCGATGAAAGGAAACATCGGGTGCCGGATTTGTCTGCGTCTGGCTGAAGCAGACTGCGCAGACTTCCTCGCATTTGACAACACGCTGCCCGCGAAATTCGAGTACGTCGGACAAGCTGTCTACAACACCTCCGATGGCCGCTCGGAGGGAAACACGGAATTCCGAGTGGCATTTCATTCCCCGGATGAAATCC
Organism: Chthoniobacteraceae bacterium; assembly: GCA_044370075.1. Taxonomy (GTDB): domain Bacteria; phylum Verrucomicrobiota; class Verrucomicrobiia; order Chthoniobacterales; family Chthoniobacteraceae; genus Chth-196. The sequence goes on from JBILWF010000110.1 coordinate 647, forward strand.
GTGCTTTCCTGGAGCTAATGAACCGGAGGGCGCCAACCCGCGATGCGAAGCAAATCCAACTCCGCGCAGCTCCCAACGTCCAGTTCGATCCCACAATCCTATACCCTCCCGTGCCACCCCAACAGGAGTCGCTTGAGGTTTCCCCGGACGATTCCCTCTTCCAATTGCCCTTCCTCTATCTCGGAGACGCGCCCATCGCAAAGCAGACGCTGGTTATCCGCAGACCGGCAAAACACGTTTTCCTCGGCCGCGAACACGGCATACCTCCGCTCAATCGTTACATCGATCTCGATCCATCCTCGGGGTTCGTTTTGGTTTCGGGACGCGGCCCAGTTCGTGAGTTGTTCGAGAAGGGTCTGAAGGACGAAATCAAAGCGTGCCGCCTTCGCACTCGCGAAATAACCGGAGCCGACGTGGAAACATTCTGCAACGCCTTCTGTGAAGGGCAGGAAACACTGGATGATCTGGATCTTATCATCCTAAAGCCGAGGCTTCAGGACACCAACTCCTTCACGCTACAGAACGGAGTGTGCCAAGTCATCGCGCAAACCAAATGCAAACTCCTCGTCATAGTAGACTCCCACACTGCGGCGCGAAACATGGGGGCAACTCACGACAATCCGTCCTGCGAAATGAGCATTTGCTGCGACCTCAACGCGTATCAGGACTCCGGCGGATACGGCTCGGATTTTAATCCACTGGAGAAAGCCGCCGCCATATTCAGCCGGGGCGAGCGGGACGCCACCTCCGTCAAGTTTCCTGAAGTCGGATAACACCCGTTGCAAACAGTATCGAACCACAGTGTCTTATGGATATCAGCGTCAGCCCAGCCGAAGTTCTTCACTTTGCCAACCAGTTGAAACAGTGGGCGCAATCGATGAATTCCACCCGCCAACACATCATCTCAAGCAGTCGTCAACTGGAGACCAAGTGGCGAGATCCTCAATACCAGATGTTTGTACAGACGGCCACAAACCAGGCAAAATCCCTCGGCGCTGCCATCGACCAATTCGAAACCATGTCGAAGGAGCTCCAAATCATGGGACGCAGTCTAGAAAACATGCAGAGAGAGATGCAGGCCCGAATACGCAACATGGGGCGCTGAACTGCCGTTAGCCGCTGGATCCAGCGGGCGGACAGATCCGTATATTTCTTTTTGCAACAACAAGTTACTTGACTGCACCCCGCACCCGTTGAAGCGTCTCGCGGGAGGCTCTTCCAAAATCGCCCCCATGGCCATCACACCCCAATCGGAAGCGTATCTCTGCGCGATTGAAAAGATTATCGATCCCGGTTCGGATGAAGAACACCTACGGGTTCTCGCCGCCATCAAGGCTTACAAAGCCGCCTCAAAAGTTCACGCGCGTCTGTTGAAAACCTCGTCGGGCCTTCCGTCTCTCGCCACGGCATGCCGCGTTCACTCCGTGCTGCCAGCCAAGGGCGACGGCCTCTTCGCAGCCATAGCCGCGTTTAACGATGGCTCAGCACGACTCTCAAGCGCACTGCGCGCGCGCTCCGACAAACTCGGATCCGTCCTCAACTGTCTGGAAGATCAACTCTGGATTCCCGCGGTTTCGCGGTTGGTGGATGGCGCGGAGAAAACCATTAAGACTATCACGGCCGCTGCTGAAAACTTTCATGGACGTCTTGTCCAGAACCTAGATGCATGTGGGACCCTGCTCGAAGAATGCAAAGTTCTCCCAAAGGCTGAACGGTACCTCGAAGCGCGCAAAAAAGTGGATGCCACACGAAAGGCCCTGGACGCCTGCGCCGCGGGCCCGGTGCCTATCAAAACTCTCCAAAAAATCTTCTCTCCGGAGGACATGGCTGAGTTGCAGACGCTGGTCTCCGCAGCTCAAAACGAGGCGGCACAGTTTAAAAAAGCCAGAAACTCGGGATTGATGGATCTCCAAGCGCGATTGGAGGCAATCGAACAGGAACGCGCATTTGCCCTCTCCCTGGTGAACGAATCCCTTTGGAAAAAACACATCGCCTTCTCCGCGGTCGGTTCCCTCATTTTTTTCCTTTTTCTCAACAGTTGGCAGTGCTTCCCGGCGAGCCTCTGGACGTTGGGAATTGCGACTGCCTCCAACGTCACCGGTTCGCGAAAACTCGGCAATATCCACCCACCCATCCGGTACGAGGATGAAAGGGCTCGCCCTTGGTCGTTGTACCCGGCTCTTGCCCTGTTCGCGTTCCAAGTCGGATGGTCGTTTCTCCTTGGGATTAAGAGCCTTTTCGCATCCCTCAAACCCGGCTGGTCCGATTCCCTCTTTCCCCCCAGCGTGTTAGGTTGGTTCTGCTTTCTGGGCGTCGGCTGCCTCGTCATCTGGTCTTCTTGGAACTTGGGTGCCGGGCTGTACTACCGGTCCGTGTCAAAAGGCGGGCGCGAAGAACTCGAAAAACTCGACGGCGAAAAGCTGAAGGTGGAACAGAAGATAGCCGCTTTATAGGCGCCCCGCTGACGAACACCTCAACGCCCTGAAAAACCCTCAGAAACGGGTCTCAGCCGCTACCGCAGACGCAAAAACCAGTCCGCTCCCAGCAGCACCACCAGCGCCGCAAGCAGCACAAAACTGCTCCACAGATCCACGGTCTCCTTGCGCTCCACCGCGACCTTCGGCTCGCCCGACAAGTGTTTCCACGTCGCCGAATCGCCCCACCGCACGACGCGTCCGCCGCTGTCGCGCGCAATCCTCATCAAGTTGCCCGCATCCACACGCCGCACCGCGCCCTCCCCTGCGTGCTCCTCCACGTCTACCCCCACCAGCACCTCCGCCGCCGGCTTTTCGTCCAGCGTCGCCGCCGCGGACACCTTGTGCTGTCCCGGCATCTCCGCTGCAAAGCGCGCCGTAAAAACCCCCGGATCCGCGGCGTCCGGGGAAAAGTCCAGCGGCAGTTGTTTGCCGTCGGGAAGCGCCACCTGCCCCTGCACGCGCTGCCCGGGTGAGACCCGCCCGGCCGACAGTTCCGCACGCAAAACCACACTTTGTCCCGTCGCGTAACGGCTTCGCTCCGGCGTCACAAAAAGACTCACACTCCCGGCGCTCTGCCGCACCGGCGCCAAAGCCCGCAGCGCCTGCTGCCAGAAAATCTGATACGCGGTGGGCCCGTCAGCCTCGGCCGCGCGCATGTGCCATTTCCACAACGTATCGGTTCCGATGAAAAGCACCCTCCCGCGGCCCGCGGTGTGCTCCGCAACCAGTATCAAATTCCCGTACGCGTTGCCGTGGGTCTGCGCCTCCGCAAGCACCCCCGCTCCCGGCTTTTTACGCAGCACGGGATATAGATTGTCGACCGCGGGAAGCGCCGACCACAACGCCTTCGGGCCGGTCTCCTGCATCGCAAAAAACGGTGAGGCAAGTCCTTCCGCAGTAACACGCACCGCGACCGGACCCGAAACCGGCGTGGAGGCCTCATCCGTCAGCTCAACCGGAAGCAACGCCGCCAGCTCGGAATGACGCCCCAGCTCGCGCAGATTCGGGCCGGCAAGAACAACCAGCGATTTACCCTCCTCCTCCACCTGCGTCCGGAGCAGCTCCGCAAAACCGCGCGGCCAGCGGCGCGGTTCAACGCTGCCGAGCACCAGCGTGTCGAAACCCGCCAACTCGGAACGCGTCTGGGGAAAACCCGCAACCTGCGTGCGCCTCTCCGGTTCACCCAGCTGAACAAAGGCGTTCTGCCCGCGCGAAAGAAACGCGGTCAGGGTGAAAGACGGGTCGTCCTCAAAAATCCGGCGCAGAAACTTAAACTCCCACCGCCACGCATCCTCCAAAAACAACACCTCATTACGGGTCCCGCTCACCTGCACGCTGAAGCGCTGCACCGGAAAATCCGGCTGCACGGCAACACCCGCTTTTTCCCCCACCGACGATCCGCCTGCCACTCCGGCCTCCGGCACCGAAACGCTGTATTCCCGCAGACCCGCCTCTTCCGGGCGAAACGCCACACTCACGGCCTTTTCCGCCTCCCCCTCTGCAAACCGAAACGCCTGCTGCGCGATGATCTTCTCCCCCTCCTTCAACTCCACGGTAAGCGGTTTGCCCTCCAGGCCACTCTGCCTCAACGCCACGCGAAAACGCGCCTCTGCTCCCAAGAGCACACGCCGCGGGGCCTGCACACCCGCAATCTGCAGGCCGGCCGGCTCTGCCCCGGGCGGCCGATCCGCGGGCGTTGCCGTATCGATGGCCAGCGCCAGCTCGCGTGCCGTTTCCACCGTATCCCGCACACTCGCATCCCCCCCATCGCTCACCAGCAGCACACGGCCACCCGGCACAAAGCGCGCGGCATCCGACTGCCTCTGGCGGCATAATTCCCACGCATGCGCGAGGCTCTCCGCATAACGCGTGGTCGAACCCTGCGGCACCAGCCTCTCCAGATCCCCGGGACTCGTCGCGTGCGCTTGGGAATCGAACGCAAACCAGTGCACGTTCTCCCGCGCAGCCAGTGCTGAGCGCACTCCGCTCTCCTTCAGGCCGCGCACGGCCTCGGCCAACCGCGACAAGGATCCGCCCGGATCCACACGTTCCATGCTCTTGGACGTATCCACCAAAACCAGCAGAGGCGGCGACTCTTCGACCGAGCGGGTCCGCGTCACCACAGGCTGAAGCAGACAAAGCGCAAATACCGCAACAGCTCCCAAACGCAACAACCCAAACATCGCAACCACTCGGGCAGGGACCCGCTTTCTAAGCAGATCCCGTGACCCGTGCAGCAGCGCGAGCAGCAGCGCAAGCGTGATCACCCCAACCATCCACACCGGCAACGCCGGCATCCACCGCACATTCATCGCCTCACCTCCCGCCTCGAAGCTGGCGCCACAATTCCCTGCCGTACAACCGTCGAACCAACCGCCGCCGGATTCATCGCAGGCGTGAACCGGTGAACAAAAAACATCTCCGCCAAAAACATCAACGCGGCAAACACGAGCAAGGCCGGCCAAAGAAGCAGCCGGCCTCCGCGCATTAAATCCCCCTCCACATCGCCCGCATCCGGATGGATAATCTCAAACCCTGCACCGCTCCACCATGAGCGAAGGATTTCGCCGTCCATCTTTTGCACCGCGGCATCTCCAAGCCCAGCATTCACCGCGAACTGCGTGTGGACACTCCCTCCATCGCCCTCGGCGCGGAGTTCGTAAACACCCGGATCATCCGCGTCGTCCACCCGCGCCACCGTCTGGATTCCAGCACTCCCAAGCATCACCCGCAGGCTGCTCCCGGCAGGCGACGTTACCATCACGCGGACATTCTCGCCCGCGCCCGATACCGGCAGAACCACTGGCTCGCCCACATGAAACGCGCGGCCGTACGCTGCATGTGAAAGCCGCGCGACCACGCGATCCATGAGGGGCAGAAAACTTCCGCGGCGAGGCAGGTCGCTCCACGCATCGTTGGCTGTAGTATTGAACACCAAAACGCGTCCCGCTCCAACCAGACGCTCCATCAACGCGGGGGCCCCGGTCTCAAAAAATGCGAGCACCGCCGTAGATCCATCGGGTACGAGACCCTCGAAACGATGGTGCGTGCGCGCACGCATCCGGGCCAGATCCGCGAAAGCCGGATCGGAGAACAAACCCAGCAGGGGGTGCGTCCAGTCGATTCGCGTGAGAGAGCAGAGACCTTCCGAACTGAGCGCTCCCAAAGGTGCGGGCAGCAGGCTCAAATCGCCAGACTTCGGGTTGTAGAGCCGCGTGTTGTAAAAAGGCGCCTTGGCGGAGGGCCCCAAAAACACCAGAAGACCCCCACCACTTTTTACGCGGTTTTCGAGCTTCAGAAGCCGGTCGTCACTCAGCTCCGGCAAATCCGAGAGCACCACGATGTCGGCGTTTTCAAAATCGGAAGCCACAACCGCATCCGGAGCCCGGCGCGTCACCAGCAGCGGTGCGGAGCCGCTGCGTGAGAGGGCCTCGAAGGCTGCCCGCAGGTGGTATCCGGGCTGAAGCGACTCCATCTGCGTCACCAGCGGCTCGATCATCAAAACACGCGCTCTGTACGCATCGAGACGGACACGAAAGACGTCATCATCCGGGAGAGCATCCGGCGGCTCGAGGGCAATCTCCGCTATGTTCCCGGAGGCCTCTCCCTCGGCCGAAACCGGAATGTTTACCTCCACAACACCGCCCGGAAAAAGGCGCACGCTCTGCGCGCTGCTGCCCGGCGCCACCGGCCGGCGCAGGCGCACCGTGCGCTCGG
>JBILWF010000387.1:0-3818 GCA_044370075.1 Chthoniobacteraceae bacterium
AGGCACCCAGACGCACCCGCAAAAAATTTCGTCCCTCCCTTTCCACGGGACGCGCATCGGCAATCCATGCGTTGCTCGGCGCGGAAGGACCGACATCCAGCACGCGCACGGAGAGCGGCACGGTGCACCCCTGCTTAAATTCGGTGATGGCCCCCTGGGACCATGCGCCCCGGTGATTGTCGGTTATAAAAAAGAGCTCCGCCTGCGCACCGGCGCGTGGCGCCTCGAGCTGCGGCGAGATGAGCGCAAGCGCCGAACCAAGATGGGAATCCCCGCCCTGAATGCGGGCCGTTTCGATGCGCGCACGGTACAAATCGGGGTCGGTGGAAAGCGGACCAAGTGCAGCCGCCTTATGCCCCGCAAGCAGAACCGTGGTACGGTCTCCGGGAAGTCCCTGCTCAAGCAGCGAGCAAGCCAGTTTCTTTGCCCGCTCAAGGGGTGTTGACTCCCCCGGTTTCGCGTAGCCCATGCTGCGACTGACATCGACGACCAAAAACCGTTCGCGAATGGAGCGCCCCCCCCCGGGCGAGTAAACCGGCTTCGCAAGCGCAAACACCAGCGCACACAACAAAGAGGCGCGGAGGAAAAACAACAGCAACTGGTGCCACTGGATTCGGCGGGAAAGTTTATGTTTGGAGGAACGCAGCCAGCGAAGGCTGCTAAACGGCATCGTACGTACCCGCCTGGGTTTGAGCAGATGAATGATCACCGGAACCGCAAGCACGGCGGAGGCGGCAAGGGCAAGGGGCGCTAGCAGTGTAACCATAGGTCAGCCCCGCACCCGGGCGCGGCGGTTCAGGTAAGCAGACAGGGCGGTGTCGTACGGATGCCGCGTATTGAGCGCAACATAGTCGATGCCCACCTCCAACAATCCCCTGCGGAAACGTTCCGACTCCTCACGCAAATGCTCCATATAGGTTTCGCGAACTGAAACCGGATCCACCTCCAGTTCCTCGCCGGTCTCCAAGTCCCGGAAAAGCGTCGCCCCTTCGAACGGAAACTCCAGTTCGCTGGCATCCCGAATCTGGAAGACTATCACGTCATGCCCGTGGCTTCCGAGAAGCCGGATGGCGCGGAGGGTCTGCTCCGGTTCGTCGATGAGATCGCTGATAAGCACCACAAGGCCGCGCCGCTTCAAACCGCGCACCATCGTGCGCAAACTTGCCGCAACATGGGTTTCGCCCGCCGGCGGATTGGACGTCATCACCTGGATCATCTGCCGCAGGTGCGAAATCCGCGACCGCGGCGGCAGGCTGAGGCACGGCTTGGCACCGAAAAGAGACAGCCCCACGGCGTCCTGCTGCTTGATCATCAAATAGGCGAGGCATGTCGCCAGAAAACAACCGTAGTCCCACTTGGTCAGCGTGCCGGTGCCGAATGCCATCGAGGCGGAACGGTCCAGAAGGATGTGGCAGCGCAGGTTGGTTTCCTCCTCAAAGCGCTTGATGTAGTAGCGGTCCGTGCGCGCAAAAACCTGCCAGTCCAGATACTTCAAATCGTCGCCCGGCACGTACTCGCGGTGGTCGGCGAACTCCACGGAGAAACCGTGAAAGGGGCTCTTGTGCAGCCCGTTGATGAAACCTTCCACCACCAGCCTCGCGATCAGCGGAGACAACGTGAACTTGTCGAGCATGGCAGGGTCCAGAAACCGGCGCGGATCTGGCTCCCGAATCACCTCGGTAATCACGCGCGGCGTTCCGCTTGCGGACGCCCCGCCAAGGACGCCCCGCGCGAGACTGCGCATGCGCGCGCTAATCGCACCAAAGAGCGAGGAAGCCTGCTGGGGCGTGTCTGCCATGGTCGGAGAGCCCGTTTTAGGATGCAGTCCGCTCCCGCACATCCTGCAGCAGACGCTGCACAATGCTGTCGGTTGTAATGCCCTCGGCCTCCGCGGTGAAGCTGGCCTGTATCCGGTGGCGCAAAACGGGCAGCGCAACGGTGCGCACATCCTCACACGACACGTTCAGGCGCCCCTGCAGCGCTGCATGACATTTGGCCGCAAGAATCAGCGCCTGGCTGGCCCGCGGACCCGCACCCCAGCCCACCTGTTCCGTCACGAAGGCAGGCACCCCCGGCTCGTTCGGCCGCGTGGCACGCGCGATGTCCACCGCATACCCGGTCACATGCCGCGACACCGGAATGCCCCGCACCACGTGCTGGTGCGCCAACAAGGCCGCCCCGTCGAGCACCGCCCGAACGTCCGTGTCCGCGTTTGTGGTGGTTTGCATTACGATGTTTTCCTCCTCTTCCAGCGCCGGATACTTAATGAGGGTGTTCATCAAAAAACGGTCCTTTTGCGCTTCGGGAAGTGGATAGGTCCCCTCCTGGTCGATGGGGTTCTGGGTCGCGAGGACAAAAAACGGATGCGCGAGCTTGTGGGTCTGGCCGCCGGCGGTCACCTCCCGTTCCTGCATGGCCTGCAGCAGCGCAGCCTGCGTTTTAGGCGGGGTCCGGTTGATTTCATCCGCGAGCACAATATTGCTGAAGATCGGTCCGGGCACAAAGACCGTCGCCCTCCGCCCCGTCTGGGGATTTTCCTCAATGATGTTAGTGCCCACGATGTCCGAGGGCATGAGGTCTGGCGTGAACTGGATGCGCTTGAACTGCAGCGCAAGAACCCGCGAAAGCGTGCTAATCATGAGCGTCTTGGCCAGTCCGGGCACCCCTTCCAAAAGATTATGCCCGCCGGCAAAGATGGTCACGAGTAGCTGCTCCAGCACCTCCCTCTGCCCGACAACCACCTTGCCCAGTTCAGAAAGCATCTGCCCGTGGCACGTGTGAAGGGCCGCTATTTTTTGTTCGATGTTTTCGGTCATGGATTTTGGATGGCGGATGTCGGCATTCAGTGGCTGAGCGCGTACGTAATCACGTTGAGCGCGACGCGCAGGGCATCAGTCGAATCGAGACCCTTGGCGTACGCATTCGACTCCCGGTTCAGCCCGCTCAGAAAGTCAAAGGGGGAGTAAAGAATGGCCGGACGCTGGTCGATGAGCAGGCAGTGGAAATCCGGGTACTCCAGCGCCGGATCTTCCCGCAACGCCGCAGGCGTGTAGTTGACCTTTTCCACGCTGTTCCAACCCGCGGCAAAGAGCGAATGCGTCGGCGGCAGTTTGATGAGGTCCCCGCCGGGAAAAACCTTTTTGATTTCGCGCCGGAAAGCCTCATCAAACGGCTTCAGCCCGGCTCCCGCACTGGCAACAAGCAAACCGCCGCGTTCAATGTAGCGCCGCAACCCCTCCACCTCTTTGGCGGTAAGTTCGAAATCGTAGTGCCCCGTCATGAAGACCACCGGGTAATCACCCAGCTCCGGCTCTTCAAACGAAACGCGGTGCGCGGTGTAGTCCACGTCGATCTTCGTGTTATCATGCAAACCCAGCGCCACGCTGTTGTGCAGCCCGGGGTGCAAATCCCAACTCCCCCGGTACACCACCGTGGCATACCGAAACACGTCGCCCGGACGCGTCTGGCCCGCATACTCCGGAAACTGCTGGGCGAGAAAACGCCCGTACTCCGAGCTGCCCAGCACATAGGCCACCAGATTCACCCCAAGCCGCCACGCCGTCTCCCCGAGAACGTGTTTTCCCGAAGGATGATATTTTTCCCCGCTCCATGCGGCGCCCAGTCCAAGGGGAACCAAAATCGCCGCCGCCCGCGTGCCGATGTCCATGGAATAGATTTCGGGCGCCTGCTGAAACTGCACGCCATTGACGAGGATCTGCAGCTGATTCACCCGGTAACGCGCGTTGAACACCGCGTGATCCGGAGGCAGGCGCATGAATTGTTTTTGGGGGAACACCTTCCGCATTTCACGCGCCACC
>JBILWF010000460.1:0-3404 GCA_044370075.1 Chthoniobacteraceae bacterium
ACCGGTGGAGAAGGCGCCGGCGGTGCCTGAGAAACTGATTTTCTCCGAGGCAAAGCCGCAGGCTGCCGACGTGGATTTGCAGGTGAGGCCGATGGAGAAGCAAAAGCTGGCCGAGGAAAAGGTGGAGCCGCGGCTCGAAAATGTGCAGGTGGCACCGCTGAAGGCCTCCGGACCGAGTTCGCTCGACGCGGAACTGCGTTCGGTGGCGGGCAGTCTTCTTCAGGCGGGGCCCAGTTCCCGCTCGCAGCCCGTGCTGGCCATGGCTGCGGAGGCTGGAGTGGCGGGCGCTGCAAAGGCTGGGGCCGGGGGCAAGGAGGGGACGTTTGGGGGAAGGCTTTCGCTCGATGAGGCGCTGGATGCAATCGGCAAGGTTCCCACGCGGGAAAGTCCCGTGGCGATTCCGGGAAACACGCTTTTTGGATACGACAGTTCGGACCTCGGTCCGGAGGCGCTTCCGACGCTCGAAAAAATTGCCGAGTACCGTCGCCGCTTCCCCGACTATGTGATGGTGATTGTCGGCCACACGGATGCGGTGGGCAGCGACGAGTACAACCTGCGCCTGAGCCAGCGCCGCGCGGATGCGGTCAAGGAGTGGCTGGTGCGGCAGCACAAAATGGATGCGTCGCGTTTGGAGACCGTGGGACGCGGTTCGCTGGATTTGCTGGTGCCCGCGAGCAACGTGGAAGAGCAGGCGCGCAACCGTCGCGTGGAGGTGTACCTTCGCCCGGTGACCCAACCCGGCCGGATTCAGCGCCGCTGATTGCGCACGTACCCGCGCTGGGCTCGATCCGCCGAGCGCACATCGATCTCCCGGGCGCTGATTCCCCCCGTTGCTTTCGGTGAAACGTTCCCCGCAAAAAAACCCTTTCGGTGGAACGCTCGGTTCTTATCCCAGGTCGATTTCCGCGATTTAGAACATCTTTGCGAGTGCGGCGGCAATGGCTTCCCCCAGCTTTTGGTGTTCGGTTGAATCCAGATGAAGGCCGTCGAGGGAGCTTGTTTGAACAACCGACTGGGAATTGAGAAAAGCGCATCCGAGCCTTTCCGCCCAAGCCTCGTACAAGGGGGGGAAAAGAGAGGACTTCTCGGGGGCGCCGCGGAATTTATCCTCCATCTGGGGGAGGTGGCCCAGATCGGGCACCCGTGGGGGGCAAACCAGCAGCACCGCGGGGGAGCGCAGGGCGGGCCCGCACCCGCTGTGCTGGATGAGTTGAACCAGGTGGGCAGCCCCTTCGGCAACGTCGCCGGCGGGAAGACCGAAGCGTGCTTTGAGGTCGTTGGTCCCCAGCATAAGCACGACCGCATCGAGGGGCTTGTGGCTGTGGAGGCAGGGCAGCAGATAGTCCCGCCCGTTGCGGCCTTCCTCCAGCGGGTCGGTGTGCACGGTGGTGCGTCCGTTGAGCCCCTCCTCAAGAACGCGCACGCGCTCGCCCAGCGCTCGCTGGAGTACGCCGGTCCAGCGTGTTTCCCATCCATGCCGGACCGAGGAGGGGGCGCCCGCGCTTAAAACCGGGTCGTATCCCCATGTGTTGGAGTCGCCGAAACAAAGGATGGTTTTCATAGGCAAAAAAAAGAGGGTCACGCGGAACTGCTGAGCTTCTGGAGCTTGGCTTCGCTGCGCACCGGCCCGCGAGACTCCGCACCCCCCGTGTCTTTACAGTCTTTGCTCTCCTTGTGACGGATCGGTTTTTAACCGCATGGAATGCGGGGAACACGGGGGACGGGGCTTGAAAGCGCCTCGCGGAGAACGTGTGGTCAGCTCCAGGAAATCGTCTGCATCCGGCGGGCGACCTCCTCCACATTGGCCCGGGAGTTGAACGCGCTGATGCGAAAGTATCCTTCACCAGCCGAACCAAACCCGCTTCCCGGGGTGATGACCACGTTTGCCTCGTTGAGCATCCGGTCGAACATTTGCCACGAGGTGATCCCCGCCGGTGTGCGCACCCACAAATACGGCGCGTTCACCCCGCCCCACACCGACAGGCCCGCGGAAACGGCTCCTTGCCGCAAAATGGCCGCGTTGCGCATGTAGTGGGTGATGAGCGCGGACACCTGTGCCTTGCCCTCGGGCGTGTAGAGCGCTTCTGCACCGCGTTGCACCACGTAGGAAACCCCGTTGAACTTCGTGCTCATGCGCCGGTTCCAAAGCGGGTGCAGGGCATGCGTCTGGCCGGTGCTCGTTTTGGCCATCAACGTTTTCGGCACCACGGTGTAGGCGCACCGCGTGCCGGTAAACCCTCCGTTTTTGGAGAAGGATCGGAACTCGATCGCGCATTCGCGCGCCCCCGGAATTTCGTAGATGGAATGCGGGATGCCCGCTTCGCTGATGTACGCTTCGTAGGCGGCGTCGAAGAGCAGGAGCGAACCGTGTTCCTTCGCGTACGCAACCCATGCTTCGAGCTGGGCGCGCGTGGCCACCGAGCCGGTCGGGTTGTTCGGAAAACACAGGTACACCACGTCCGCGCGCTCTCGCGGCACCTCGGCCACGAAGCCGTTGGCCTCCGTGCAGGGGAGGTAGAGCAGTCCGCCGTAGGCGCCCGCATCGTTGGCTTCGCCGGTGTGCCCGGCCATGACGTTGGTGTCCACGTACACCGGGTAAACCGGATCCATCACGGCGATCACGTTGCGGTCGCCGAGAATGTCCAGGATGTTGCCGCAGTCGCACTTGGATCCGTCGGAAACAAAAATTTCGTCGTCGGCCACATCCAGGCCGTGCGCCCGGTAGTCGTTCTGCGCGATTGCGTGGCGCAGAAAATCGTAGCCCTGTTCCGGCCCGTATCCGCGGAAGGTTTCACGTGCGCCCAGTTCATCGACGGCTTTGTGCATGGCGCCGCGCACAGCTTCGGGAAGCGGTTCGGTTACGTCCCCAATACCGCATCGGATCAGCCGCTTGGCCGCGTCCGGATTGGAATCGCAGAACGCCTTCACGCGGCGGGCGATTTCGGGAAAAAGATAGCCCGCGCGGAGCTTGAGGTAGTTTTCGTTGAGGTAGGCCATGGGAGTGGAAAAAAGAGGGGTTTTAGTGGCACACCCCCTCTTTTTTGCCAAGCCTCCAGTCTGAATCCTGCACGGGGCGGCGCGCCGCAGCATCCACCACACGGCGGTGCACGCTTCCACTTGCCACCGAACGCGCGGCAAAGGACAGTCCTCACCCGCCCTATGTCCGAGATTCCCAAAACGTACGAACCCCAGGCCATCGAAGAAAAATGGTACGCCCAGTGGCTTGCTGCGGGCTGCTTTGAGGGCCGCCCCGAGCGGGTCAGCGACAAGCGCCCTGCTTACTCAATTGTCATTCCGCCGCCGAATGTCACCGGCGTCCTCACCCTCGGACACGTCCTCAACAACACCATCCAGGACATCCTCGCCCGCCGCGCCCGGATGCTTGGAAGGGAAGTCCTCTGGCT
>JBILWF010000461.1:0-3402 GCA_044370075.1 Chthoniobacteraceae bacterium
CCGGAGCCGTGGTTTCCCGAAAAACCCTTCCCCTTGCGAACGAAATCTTGGAGCGCCTGTTTGACGTTCTCCGGAGTCTGCATGCGGCAGGTGTTGTTGAAGAAAACAGCGTCGTATTTTTCGAGATTCTCGGCGCTGAGATCGGCGTAGTTCTGAGAAAAGTCCGCGGTGAAAGCCCCGGTTTTTTTACCGAGAAGCTCAATAAATTTGTTCCAATGCGGAATGGAGGAATGGGGGTAGCCGTCCGTGCGGTAGAAGACCAAAAGACGGCGGTTTTTTTTCGGCATGACCTCGGCCTTGTCGGGTAGAGCGGCCTCGATTTTTTCGACCTCAGACTCGGGAACCGGTTCCCAGGGGCGTTCGCCAGAGGGTAAACGATCGGGGGCTCGTGCCGGCATGACGGCCTTGGGCAGGGGGGGCTGTTGCCCATGCGCGGCAAGGGAGCCCAGCATGGTGGAAAGAGCGATCACGGCGGGGGTGAACCGATGAAGGAAGGGCGCAAAGGACGGAATCATGGAATGATTGCAGTAGTACTGGACGGGGCGCTCTGCTGCATGTCGGTCTTTTTTATGACAAATTCAGTCGGGTGAGTTTTTGCCGGACCGGTGTTTTGTCTGTAGGGTTGTCTCATCTTCGCCGGACTGCCGGTGGAAGTGCCCCCGAATGAAATTCATGGAAGTCATTTCAACCCGGTTCCCCGGGGCGCTCCGGGCACTTGCGTGGCTTTCCATGGCCGGCGAAGTGATGGTGTCCGGCCAAACGGACCCGACTCCCGCCCCGGCGGCGCATCCGCATTTGGAGGTTGTCTCTGTGGAGATCAACGAGGTGCGTCTTCCTGTGGAGAAGTGGCGTGATGCTGTGGGGGAGCGCGGGAGGCCTTTTTCGGTCGGGTCGGTTTGGTCGCTGCGCGTGGAGTTTAGAGAGGTGGTGGGAGCCTCGAAGGTTGCTCATCAGCTGAGGCATTCCCTGGAGGGGCACGGCAACCGGTGGCATCCCGTTGTGGCGCATGCGCAGATGACCGTGCGTTTTCTCGATGAGCAGATGAATGTGGTGGCCTCGCGCGACTACACCTTTGGTGCGGAAAGCGCGGGATGGCGCGGGGCGGCGGAGGGATCCGTTTTTCACCCGCGCATTGCGGAGTTGGAGGCGCCCGCCCGTGCACGCTGGGCGCAGTTGGTGGCAATTCCGAGCGTGCCCGCCATGGTGGGGGTGTACGCATTCCAGGGGGTGCGTGTCTCGACGCAGCCGCCCGCGGGGGGGGCGGTGCGTGTGCTCGAATATTCGGCCGACGAGGGAACCGATCTCGACCAGCCCCTCGGGAGTCCCCGTTACTGGGCGCGCACCGGCACGCGCAGCGAACAGGCGCGGGTTGTCCGTTTGGGGGACGGATCCCATGCGCTGTCGATTTTGGACCAGGATCCCCATACATTTGGCGGATGGATTTTACGCACGGAAAATCTGGCTCCGGTGACCGCGGGGGAGAAGGTTCGCATCACATGGAACGAGTGCTTTAGTGTGGCGAGAGGCGGGCAGGGAATCGCCGACTACGGGTATCTGGAGCCGGGAAAAGCCTATCGATTGCAGATGGGGGTGCGCTCGGTGGAAGGGCGCGAGGTGGAGGGCGGAACGGTGCTGGCGTTTGAGATTTCGCCGTTATGGTGGAAGCGGCCCGCGGTGTGGATGGGAACGGGGGTGGTCGTGTTGGGAGCGGTTTTGAGTGTGTTCCGTTCCGTGACGCGCCGCCGTGTTCAGCAGCGCATTCGCGAGCTGGACCAGCGCAATGCGATTGAGCAGGAGCGCTCACGCATTGCGCGGGACATCCACGACGAACTGGGTGCAAGCCTCGCGCAAATCTCGCTGCTCAGTTCGCTTGCACGCACGGAATTGCCCGCCGGCTCGGAGGTCGGACGCACTTTGGATAGCATCGGGGAGCGTGCAAGCGGCGCGGCTCGGCAGCTCGCTGAGATCGTCTGGGCCGTCAATCCCGCCCGTGATTCGATCGAGCATCTCGTCGGCTTTCTATGCAGCTTTGCCCAGGAACATCTTGCGCTCGCTGGCGTGGGATTTCGCACGGATATTCCAGATGAACTGATCGAGATCCCGTTGGGGTCCTCCATGCGGTACAACATCTTTCTGTCAGTCCGCGAGCTGGTCCACAATGCGGTCAAACATGGCGGACCAACGCTTGTGTATCTGCGTGTGCGCTGCGTGGACGGGGAGTTGCGGATCGAAGTCGAGGACAATGGCCGCGGATTTAATCCGGCAACCGTCCCTGAGGGGCGTGGGCTCGCCAACGTGCGGGAGCGGATGCAGCAGATGGGGGGGACCATGAAGATTGTCCCCATGGAGGGAGCTGGATCCCTGGTTGTGCTGCGATTGAAGATGAATGCCCGAATGCAAGGAGGACGTGCCGTATGAGTTCAGCCTTAAAACGAATGGGAGTGGCCGTGATTGAGGACGACGCAGGGCTGCGGTCCAGTGTGCGTGCAATTGTTGATTCCTCCCCGGATTTTCGCTGCGTAGGCTGTTTTCCTTCTGCAGAGGACGCCTTTGCGAGGCTGCCTGCGCTGGAACCCAGCGTGGTTCTAGTCGATTTTAATCTGCCGGGGGTCAACGGGGCGCAATGCGTGGGACGTCTGGCACAGTCGCTGCCCCGGGCTCTCTTTATCATGCTGACGGTTTACGATGATCCGGGGGTTATATTTGAATCCCTCGCTTCCGGGGCGGTTGGATACCTGCGAAAGCCGATGCAGCCTCAGGAACTGCTAGATGCCATCCGGGATGCCAGCAGCGGGGGGGCCCCGATGAGCAGCAGCATTGCGCGTCTGGTGATCCAGGCATTTCGAAAACCAAGCGCGCCATCCGCTGCGCAGGCGATGCCGGACCCTCGCGCCGCCGTGCTCGAAAAACTGGCTCCGCGGGAGCGCCAGATCTTGGAGCTGCTTTCTAAAGGGTTTTTACAGAAGGAAATAGCCGATCAGCTTGGGATCAGCTTTTCGACCGTGCGCACCCTCACCGGGCGTATCTATGAGAAACTGCACGTGCACTCCCGTTCCCAAGCCGTTTCCAAGTATTTTGGAAACGACCAGTGACAAGCCCATCCGGAGCCCGGGCGGGCGCCACGCAACAAGGCATGCTCTGTAGCTCCCGTCATCCGCGCCCCGGGGTTGTGATCGAAAACCGCTTTCCCCGGCAGGTTCGCCCGCTCGGAGGAGCGGCACGCGGCCCCTATGAACTTATTTCGCCGCCGCCTTTTTGGGCGTGACCGGTTCGGTCGGTTTCATGTTCGGCGCAGGGAGTTTTTGCTTTTGTTCCGGCCATCCCTCCTTCGGCTCAGCCGCAGCCTCCCAGATGCGCAGGTTGCGAAACGACGCCGACTCACCCGCGACGGTTAATCCGGGA
>JBILWF010000463.1:0-3393 GCA_044370075.1 Chthoniobacteraceae bacterium
CGGTCCATCGAGCGGCCAATCAGCACAATTTCCTGTCGCCGGTCTCCGAAGGGCTTCTGCCAGACCTCCTCCACGTAACCGCGGCTTTCCGCGTCCCCGTCCGGCCATGCATCCCGCCCCACCGCCCCCCACCACACCCCGCCAGCCGGATACTCGCAGGTCCCGCCGGCCTGACTCCACGCCCCAATCCAGCGGGGCCGCGTCGCCAACCAGAAAAAACCCTTTGATCGGATTACCCCCGGCCACTCGGATTCGATCACCTCCAAAAAGCGGGCTGGATGAAACGGGCGCCGTGCGCGGTACACAAACGAGGAAAAACCGTACTCGTCCACCTCGCTGCTCTCCTCCCCGCGCAGAACCCGCATCCAGCCGGGCGCCTGCTGGGCCCGCACAAAATCAAAGCGCCCCGTGTTGAGGATCTCCCCAAGGGGCACCACACCGCGGGTGGCGCGGAGGATTCTCGCCGTCGGATTGAGCTTGCGCAGAGCTCCCTCCACGAACTCCAACGTCTGTGCGTCGGCCAAATCGCATTTGTTCAGGACCAGCACATCCGCAAATTCCACCTGATCCACCAACAAGTCGACGATCGAGCGCTCGTCGTCCCCGCCGAGGGCGAGACCCCGCTCGGCCAGGAGGTCAGCGGCCTCCAGTTCACCCTGAAAATGGAAGGCATCAACCACCGTCACCATCGTGTCGAGGCGGGTGATGTCCCCGAGCGAACTGCCGTCTTCGTTGACGAAGGCAAAGGTTTCCGCCACGGGCAGTGGTTCGGAGATGCCGGTGGATTCAATGAGCAGGTAGTCGAAGCGGCCGTCGCGCGCCAACTTGTCGACTTCCTGCAACAGGTCCTCCCGCAGGGTGCAGCAAATGCAGCCGTTGGTCATCTCTACGAGGCGCTCCTCGGTGCGCGAGAGTTGGTGCCCGCCGGAGGCGACCAGAGCCCCGTCGATGTTCACCTCGCTCATGTCATTCACGATGAGCGCAACACGCAAGCCATCCCGGTTGTGAAGAATGTGGTTCAGGAGGGTGGTTTTTCCGGCTCCAAGGAATCCGGAGAGCACGGTGACGGGAAGGGGTTTCATAGGACGGAATCTGCCAGTGGTCTCTTTTAATGCAATTCATTTGCAATAAAAGCACACCTTTCTTGCTTCAAAACGGCTCCCGCCGGGAAACCGCCTCTTGAGACGCTGAAGGAAGAGGCAGGGCGCGTTCCACCTGCCCTCCACCACCTCGCGCAGGGCACTGCTTTAGCGGGCGTGCGCGATTTATCTGGGCGCGCTGGGAAGTGCCCCCGGGTGGCGACGTCAAAAGCGGTGCCAAAAGGATATTTTTTCGCGGCCGTGCGGCGGGGGGTGAGCGAAGCGCTGCCGCGGGAAGGCGCGGTGGGACGCATCAACCCATCATGATGCGTCCATTTGTTGTGTGTGGCGCTCCGCCCGCGTACCCTGTATGCTTGCTCCTTCGACCATGGACTCCGCCCACCCTCTCCAGACCCTCCTCCGAAACCGCATTGCTCTCATCGACGGCGCGATGGGTACCATGGTGCAGCGCTACAAACTCGACGAAGCTGCCTATCGCGGAACCCGTTTCGCGAACTGGGACGGCAAGGACCTCAAGGGCAACAACGAGATCCTTCTCCTCACCCGCCCGGCCGTCATCGAGGAGATCCACACGCAGTACCTTGAGTCGGGCACCGACATTATTGAAACGAACACCTTTTCGGCGACCACCATCGGCCAGCACGATTTCATGTTCCGGGAGGAACCCCACGGGCGCAAGGATCCCGAGTTTATCCAGCGGGTGGTGGAGGACTCGTTTTTGCGGGAGGTGGTGTGGGAGATGAATTTGGAAGCGGCCCGCATCGCACGGCGTGCGGCGGATATTGTGGGGGAGAAAACCGGCCAGCGCAAATTTGTGGCGGGCGCGATCGGGCCGATGCCTGTGACCACCTCGATCTCGCCGGATGTGAACGATCCCGGGTTTCGGACGGTGACCTTCGCGCAGTTGCGGGCGGCGTACCGCGAGCAGGTCGAGGCGCTGCTGGAAGGCGGAGTCGACACGCTGCTTGTGGAGACTATTTTTGATACGCTGAACGCCAAGGCGGCTTTCGCTGCAATTCTCGATGTATTTGATGCGCAGGGGATTGATCCAGTTCGGGTGGCGGGACCCGGATCAGGGCGGCGGTGTGTGCCGCTGATGGCCTCGGTGACGTTCACACAGGCCAACAGCGACCGGAGTTTGACGGGGCAGACGCCGGAGGGTTTTTGGAATTCGATTTCGCACGTGCCGCTGCTGAGCGTGGGTATAAATTGTGCATTGGGGCCCAAGGAGATGCGTCCCCGCGTGGAGGAGCTCGCGCGGTGTGCGCCGGTGTATCTGAGCGTGTACCCGAACGCGGGTCTGCCCGATCCGCTTTCGCCCACGGGATTTCCCGAGACGCCCGAATCGCTTGCTCCGCAGCTCGGGCAGTGGGCGCGCGAGGGGTTGTTGAATATCGTGGGGGGATGCTGCGGGACGACGCCCGCGCACATTGCGCGGATGCGGGAGGCTGTGGAGGCTTTTGCACCGCGCGCGCTCCCGCAGGTGCCGCACCCTGGCGCACTGCGCTTGTCGGGCTTGGAGGCGTTCAACGTGACGCGGGAGACCAACTTCGTAAACGTGGGGGAGCGGACCAACGTCACCGGTTCGCCCAAGTTTCAGAAGCTGATTCTCGCCGGCGAATACGAACAGGCGCTGGCGGTTGCGCGGCAGCAGGTGGAAAACGGGGCGCAGGTCATCGATGTGAACATGGACGAGGGCATGCTTGACGGTGTTGCGGCCATGCGTCGGTTTGTGAATCTCATTGGTTCGGAGCCGGATATCGCGCGGGTTCCGCTGATGATTGATTCCTCCAAATGGAGCGTGATCGAGTCGGGACTCGAGTGCGTGCAGGGCAAGGCGATCGTAAACTCCATTTCGCTGAAGGAGGGCGAGGAGCGCTTTTTGGAGGCGGCCTGCTCGATTCGGCGCTACGGGGCGGCGGTGGTGGTGATGGCCTTCGACGAGCGGGGACAGGCGGACACCTTCGAGCGGCGCGTGGAGATCTGCGAGCGGTCCTACCGGTTGCTGGTGGACACGGTGCAGTTTCCTCCGGAAGACATCATATTCGATCCGAACATTTTAACGGTCGCGACCGGCATTGAGGAGCACAACAACTACGCGGTCGACTTTTTGAAGGCCACGCAGTGGATCAAGGAAAACCTGCCGCATGCGAAGGTCAGCGGCGGCGTGTCGAACATTTCGTTTAGTTTTCGCGGGAACAATCCGGTGCGCGAGGCGATGCACGCGGCGTTTTTGTTTCACGCAATCCGCGCGGGGCTGGACATGGGGATTGTGAACGCGGGCATGTTGGAG
>JBILWF010000465.1:0-3391 GCA_044370075.1 Chthoniobacteraceae bacterium
GGCTCAGGGCCCGGAACTCTTCAAATCGCTTGGAGATCTCCTCGGGAGTCAGCGTGCGCATGCGTTCCAAGCTGAAAGCCTCCACGTTAAAACTCGCCAAAACGCTCCCAAAAACAACGGCTCGCCGCAGGTGAGCAAACCCCACGGTTTCGGCGGCACCCAGCGTGGCGGCGAGATGCCCTGCGAGGCCGCCGGCAAAGGTGTCACCAGCGCCGGTGGGATCGTGAATATCTTCAAGCGGATACGCCGCGCAGGAGAAAAACTCCCCTTCGCCAAAAAGCAGGCAACCGTGCTCGCCCTTTTTGATGGCAACAAACCGCGGACCCATTGCGCGGATCTTGGTACCCGCTTTGATGAGCGATGTTTCACCTGTAAACTGCCTTGCCTCGCTGTCGTTGAGGATGAGCATGTCCACCCGGCGCAAAAGCGCCTCGAGATCCGCGCGCGCAATGTTGATCCAGAGGTCCATCGTGTCGGCAATCGCAAAGCGGGGCCGCTCCAGTTGATCCAAAACATGGCTTTGGAGTTTGGGAGCGATGTTGGCGAGTAGGACGATTTCAGGATCCAGATAGGAACCGGGAAGGACGGGCGTGAAATGCTCAAATACGTTCAGTTCCACCGAACGGGTTTCACGGGTGTTCATGTCCCACATGTATTCGCCCGACCAACGGAAGGTTTTACCGGCAACTTGTTGGAGTCCGTTCAGATCAATCTTGCGCTTCTGGAGAAAGGAGAGGTGTTCGGCAGGAAAATCGTCCCCCACTACACCCACCAGATTAACCGGGGAAAAAAAGCTGGCCCCGACAGCTGCGTAACTGGCTGAGCCACCGAGCAGGTCGGCATGCTCTGCGAGCGGGGTTTTGACAGTGTCTAAGGCGATGGAACCAACAACGAGGACAGACATGACTTGGGATGGTGAATTCAGTACGATGCCCGATCCATGTCCTGTGTCAAAGCGCCATCCGCCCCGGGCATTGTCTGCGTTTGCTAACACATCCCAAACGCCGCAACAGATGACTACTGACCGCGCCCGGCACGATCGGATTTCAGGAGACTTCCATCGTCCCGCACCGCCCACACGGCAAAACCCTCGGAGTCTGCAATTTCCCGGGCGCGACTCCATCCCGATGCGAAGAGTGCCGTAGCCCACCCATCCGCCTCCAAACAGGTCGCAGCGCGAATGCTAAGCTGGCTTACATCGCACCGCACCGGCCTGCCCGTTTGCGCGGAGATAATGTGCGAACGGGCCGCCTCCTTCGAACGGGAACGTCCCATTCCCGAGGTTGCGAGAGCAGAATCCTCAAGGTCCATAACGCACACAGGGCGCCCGGGCTCGCATGGATTCTCGACGGCAACGCGCCATGTTCCACTCGCGCGCAGTTCGCCGCCCACCTCCACCAAAAACTCGGACAAACCAGCGGCGCGGAGAATGTCATGCAATCGGTCCACGGTATACCCCTGCAAAATGGATCCCAAATCGAGTTCCAGACTCGGATGAGACTTGCGCAGCTGGTTGGAACCTTCACCAAGCGCAAGCTTCTGCCAACCGACGCGGGACAATGTCGAGGCGATCTCCTCATCAGAGGGTGTGTGCTTCGGAATACCCGAAGGGCCGAATCCCCATTGATTGACCAACGGTGCCACGGTGATGTCGTACGCACCGGACGTCGCCACGCTGAGGCGCCGGGCGAAACCCACCAAAACTGCCAGTTCGTCAGGAACCGTCTGGTTGTCCGCGCTCCGGTTCGCGTTGAACCGGCTGGTAGCGGAACCGGGTCGCCAGTGCGAGAGGGTGTCCTCGATCCGGGCGACCTCCGCCGCGAGGGATGCGCGGAGCCCCAGTAAACCCGGCGCATTTCCGCGAGCCTTCACACACCATGTGGTCCCGAAACCCACGCCGCGCACCTCGGCAACGGGTGCCATGTCGGACTGCGCACCGGAAGACCCAAGCTGTAAAGCAGCCCCTAGCAGCAAGCAGCCCGCCACGCAAAAATCACGCATGCCGAACTTTTTTCCAGAGGAATCACTCCGCACAAAGCGCAACAACTCTCCGGTGACGCAGGCGTACCGGCAGTGCGCCATCGGCACGAAACAGGACAAAGCGAGGCCCGCACAGGCAAGGATCGCAGGTATCCACGCAGCAAAGCCAACCCCCCAGAAATCGAAGGGCTCCCATTGAGCCGCCGCAAATCCCGGTACGCGCAAAATCGCCAAAAACATCCCCGCCAGGAGCAATCCGGGAAAGGCTCGCAAAGCCTTCTCCCACCGCGGTCCCGGCCGGAGCTTGGGAACGGGAACCCGCCCGAGCCACTCCTGGAGGGCTCCATGCGGGCAAATCTGATGGCAGTAGACCTGCCTGCCACTGGCCCAGGGCACAATAAGCGCCACAATCGCAAGCCCAACCAGCGCACCGGATTGTTGAAGTGGAATTCCATAGCGCGCCCAGCCCGCAAGGACACCGATTGATAGCAACTGCCCAAGCCACCATCCCAATCCGCCAATCAATACCAACTGCCAGCCACGCCGGATCCACATGCGCCCGCGTAAACTCGAAAAACTCAGCCCAACAGCCCCCAAGAGAAACACCGCCATCGCCACGGTGGAACTCCGCATCAAAGCCGGTGCGCCGCCCGACACGGCAGAGGGTACCACGGAGAACCTCTTCTTCACGGCCTCGGCCACCGCGTAACTGGTCTCCGTTGCGCCGGCAACTCCCTCGATTTTCTCCGATTCAAAATTCAGCCCCGACCACTGGTTCACCTTCCAGCGCGCAAGGGAGCGCAGGTAGTCGGAGTCCTCGCGAACGCGGTCCACGTACTCCTCCGTGTCATAGGACCTGCGGATCCGAATCCGCAGCACGGTCTCGCCGTCGATTCCAACCGCCACAAGACTTTCGGTGGGACCAGCGTACCCGAAAACGCCGTCCGCAACGGGCGAGGTACGCACAACAAAGCCCTCGGTCTTCTTTTCCGCACCGAGAACTCGAAACCACCCCTCGCGATTCGGCTCGCTGTCAAAACCAACAGCGCCAGGAAAAAGCTCCGAGACCTCCTCCAAACGGAGTGCCTCCGGAAAGCGCAGCGAACCGGAACGGCCGCCCATCCTCCGGGAAATCCCCTCCACCATGGCGAGTGCAGTCAGGGTGGAACCGGCAACTCCCTCCACGCGCGGCGGCGACTCGGTGGCAGGTTTCCAACCATGTAAACTTTTTTCAAACGCAGGGTTCGTCTTGAGTTTTTCGACATGCGCCGGCGTGTCGGCGCTCTCCAGTACACGCATGCCGACGAGTTGCATTCGCCTGTCAAAAGCCACAAGCATGTTGCTTGGACCAGCGTATCCGACGACGTTATCAGCCTCGGGAGATGTGGCTACCAAAAGGCCAAGCGACGCC
>JBILWF010000464.1:0-3391 GCA_044370075.1 Chthoniobacteraceae bacterium
AAACCATCGCCGAACTCGCCGCCGTCCGCACCCGGCTCACTTCCGAACTTGGAAAAGTCATCATTGGCCAGCGGACTGTGGTGGACCAACTGCTCACCTGCCTTTTCGCTCGGGGGCATGCGCTGCTGATGGGGGTGCCCGGACTCGCCAAAACCCTCTTGATTCAATCCCTGTCCCAGCTGCTGGCACTCCGCTTCAGCCGCATTCAATTCACGCCAGACCTGATGCCCAGCGACATCACGGGCACCGAGATTCTGCAAGAGACCGATGTTCCAGGGAGGCGGGCCTTTGAGTTTGTGCCCGGCCCCCTTTTTGCGAACATTGTTCTCGCAGACGAAATCAACAGGACCCCGCCCAAGACACAGGCCGCCCTTCTTCAGGCCATGCAGGAGCGCCGGATCAACGCGGGCAAGCACCAGTTTGAGCTCGAGTCGCCCTTCTTTGTTCTGGCGACCCAAAACCCGATCGAGCAAGAGGGCACCTATCCCCTTCCCGAGGCGCAGCTCGACCGGTTTATGTTTCTCATCCAGGTCGGGTATCCCACCGCCGATGAGGAACTCCAAATCGCAAAAGCCACCACCGGCCTCACCCCCCCGGCATTGGAACCGGTGCTCGATGCACCGAAGCTGCTCCAATTTCAAGACGTGGTACGCCGGGCGCCCGTGCCCGAGCACGTGTATCTGCGGGCCGTTCGCGTGGTGCGCTCCTGCCGTCCGACCGGCGACGAATCGCCCGCGTGGCTGCGCAAGTGGGTGGCGTGGGGGCCCGGACCGCGGGCCGTACAATCCCTGATCCTTGGGGCGAAGGCGCGTGCGGTTCTTGAAGGCAGTTTCATGGTGCGACGGGAGGATCTGGATGCCGTTGCGGAGCCTGTCCTTTCGCACCGCATTCTAGTGAATTTCCAGGCCGAAAGCGAGGGCGTCGACAGCGCCGCAGTGGTGCGGCGCATCGTTGCCGAAGTCCGAGACTAAACCCGGCGTGCTCCCATGGAAAACGCGGTCCCCCACTGGGGTTTTCTGGATAGTGCGGCGGCGGCACGCCTAGCGCGGGTTCCCTTCCTCGCGCTGCGTCCCATGCTTGGAAGCGTCAGTGGTTTGCACCGGAGCGCAGCACGGGGCTCCTCGGTCGAATTCGCCGAATACCGCAAATATGCCCCCGGGGATGATCCGCGTTTTTTGGACTGGCGCGTGTATGCCAAAACAGACCGTTTCTTTGTGCGGGAATTTGAGGCGGACACCAATTTGCGCTGTCACTTGGTGGTGGACTCAAGCGCCTCGATGCAGTTTGGCAGCGGCGCGACCTCGCGCTTTGACCGGGCGCGCACTCTGGCCGCCCTTCTGGCGCACACCCTGATTCGGCAGGGGGACGCGGTCGGACTGTGTTTGGTGGGAAAAGAGGCTTCCGGGAGCCTTCCCGCGCGGCGAAACCGAGGGCATCTGCGTGGGGTGCTGGACACCCTCGCCCGGGCCCGTACAGGCCCGGGCAGTACTCTTGTGGAAGATTTACACGCGCTGGCAGAGCGTCTTCCCGCAAGGGGGTTGGTTGTGATTTTGAGCGACTTTTTTCACGAGGCTGCGGCGTTGCTGGATTGTTTTCAGCACCTGCGTTTTGGGAATCATGACTTGGTGGCTGTTCAGCTGATCGATCCCCTGGAGCTGGACTTTGATTTTGAATGCCCGATGCGGTTGGTGGATCTGGAGAGCTCCATTGCCACCGAAACGGATCCTGTGCTCGCCCGCGAAGGGTATCTTGAAGCGGTCCGGTTGCACCTGAGCGAGCTTGCCGAGGGCTGCGGAAGCCGGGAAATCAGCTATCACCTCCACCGGTTGGATGCGGATTACACCCCGCTTTTGGACGCAATTTCCCATGCCCGGCTCAGACGCTTCCGGGCGCGGACAAAGTAGGCATCGACTCGGCGTCATGAGTTTTTTGAATCCAACTCTGGTGTGGGGACTTTTCGCCGTTGCCGGCCCCCTGCTGATCCACTGGATTCATCAAAGCCGCCACCGCACCATGCCGTGGGCCGCCACGCTTTTTCTCCAAAAGGCGCGCGCCGCCAGCGCGCGCTGGTCGAAGCTCAGGCAGTGGCTTCTTTTGGCGGCCCGCACGCTGGCGGTTGCCGCGCTTGCGCTGTCCTTCAGCCGCCCGATTACCGGCGGATGGCTTCCCGGGTGGCTTGGGGAAAAACCCGAGTGCGTGCTGCTTCTACTAGACCGCTCCAGCAGCATGGAAGCGCCGGTGGAGGCCACCGCGCGCTCCGGACCGGCACCCGCTTCCAAGCGCGCACATGCGCTCCGGCTCTGGGAGAAAGCCGCAGCGAACACCCCCGCGAACCGCTGGATCTTTTTTGAAAACGTATTGCGCACCCCGCTGGAACTCTCGGGCCTCGCCGGTCTACAGTCGCTCCCCGTGGCGGGACCGACAGATACCGGGGCGGATATTCCGGCGCTGATTCTGGCCGCTCTCGCGCACCTTGAGGCTCAGCACATTGGCCGTGCCGAGATCTGGATTGCGAGCGACATGCAGTCCTCCAACTGGCGGGCGGATTCGCCCGACTGGGAGTTGATAAGGGAAAAAGCCGCAGGGTGGAAAGGCGCCACCCTGCTCCGGTTGCTGGACCTTTCCACTGTACGCGCCGGAAACACCGCCCTGACTCTGCAGGAGCTTCGGACGCGGATCCAGCCGGCAACGGAAAGCGCCCACGGTCTCCTGCGACTGGCACTCAAAGTCCAGATGAGTTTGCAGCCGCCCGAATCGTTTCAGCCCGGGACCGCACGACTGCTCCTCTCCCTGCGCGGAGCGTCCTCCGAGCAAGAGATTCCGCTTCAGGCCCCCACCCAGGTCCACCGGTTGGTTCCCCCTTCCCTGCCCGCAGAAGGCGGCTGGGGAAGCCTACAGCTTCCCGCCGACGGCCATAACCCGGACAACGCGGTGTACTTCGCTTGGGGGCCTCCCGAGGCGCTGCACGCGGCCGTCGTGGGAGCAGGAGCCTCAGCGAAACTGCTCCAGCTGGCTTGCGCGCCAGACCCAGCATCGGGCTTCGCCGCGGCGGCTTTTCTCCCGCCCGAAACACTCTCGGAGGCGACCCTCGCAAACACCGACCTCTTAGTGTGGAACGCGGGTCCCCTTCCCGCCCAAGCCGCAAAACGGCTCCAACCTTGGATTGAATCGGGAGGTGTGTTGCTCCAGTTCCCGCCAGACGCATTTGCGACGGAGGCGGCGAAGAATCCCGAACTCCAACCCGGTGGCTTGCCTGAATCGGGAGTGTTCAGCCCGCCCTCATGGGATGCAGCGGAATCGAGCGCCGAGCCTTTCACCCCGGCGCTTTGGGACGAAACGGAGGGACCCCTGGCAAAAACCGAAAACGGGCAAAGCCTGCCGCTTTCTTCGG
>JBILWF010000467.1:0-3389 GCA_044370075.1 Chthoniobacteraceae bacterium
TCCCGCTCCAGAAGCAGGCCGACGGGCCAGCTCTTTGTGCTGCCCCGGAGGGTGTGCACCTTCCGCTCCCCGAGTTGGGCGGTGGGCGCATACAGCCCTCCATCGAGCCGCCGCGCCTCCGCGCTCCGCAGGGAGGCGTCCAATACAATCCAGCTCGGCACGCCGCACACGGTCCCAAACAGGAGCGTTCCCAGCTGCGTCATGGCCGCAACCGCCCAAAAGCTGACCCTCCGCAATGTTGCGAGCGCGCGCAACTCGTTTTCATCCCCTGGGTGAACATCATGGGGGAGCTCGAGTTTTCGGCTCCCCTGCCCGGACGCAAATGTTTCGGCGGAGACTCCGTGCGCCGGATCGCGGAGCGCAGGGAGGGGACGGTCAAAACCCCACGCGCCGGGGGCAAACGCCAGGTTTGCGTACAGCCGTATGGATTCGCCGCGCGACAGGCCGCGCCATTTTTCCAGAAACGTGATTTCGTCCCCCTCGCCGCATCCCGCATGGCACTTGAAGCGCCATCCGCGGATGGTTTGAAAGATAGAAAAAGAGGGATTTGCGTCCTCGTGCAGCGGGCAGGCCGCGGCGCGTTTTGCGTGCACCCCGAGGCCGATCCGCTGGAGCAAATCCGGCAGCGGCAGGCGCCACTTCAGTTCCAAAATGTCATTCATGAGCCAGAATGTCGTCTTGTGGACTGTCCGCTCGGGAGCGGGGTGGCGGCCCGGATTTCGCGCGGCATGCGCTTTCGCAGGGCCCTCCCGATGCGCAGGGTGCCTTTAGATGCCCTCGGTTTGGGTGTGCCGTTCGAGGAGCGCGCGGATGCTCGGGACATGCCAGAGCCGGCGCCCCCGCGTGGCGTGCCGCTTTTTGAGGCTGGCGCTGCGCACCAGTCCCTCCGCGGCGAGACGGTAGAGGTGCGCGCGGCTGATCCCGAAAATCCTGCGGATCTCGGCGTGCCCGGCGTATTCGGAACCGGAGTGGACCGAGGCCGGGGTGTTGATGTGGAGTTGATAGTTACCGGCTTCGGCAAAGGAAGCCCCGTATCGGGTTGAATCGGAATGACTCATGTCGCCCCCGATGTTGCGGCAAGAGTGGGAATCGCGCGAAAGGGAGCTTCCTCGGGCTTTCCCTGACGCGTTACGCAGGAACCCGCATAGCCGCCTTAAAGGGTCTGATAAGGCACGCCCCGGGCAATCTCTAGTTCTCTCATCCGTTGCATGTTAGGGGTTGTGCCTAGGAGTAGGAAAATGCGCCTTCTCAGCTTGTTTTGAGCGATCAAACTCGGGGCCGTCATGAGTTCGAAAGCCTCGATCAAAAGCTCAGCCGGGACTTTCTAGCGAGATCGCCCCTGCAAACTTCGGAATAAACTTCGCCGTTCATGCACTTTTCGAGCCAGGGAATGGAAGTCTCCCGCACGGGGATTGGTTCACGCGAAAAGAGCAGCCCCGCGGCTAGTTCCGGATGCTTGCCGGTGATGCAGTTCTCCAGCAGGACGCTTGCGATCGAGCGCAGAAATTCTCGAAGCGCAGCCCGTTTAAGTTCCTCACCATTATTGGGATCAATGGCGCACACCCGCGGAGCAGTCGGATAGATTTCGTCCAGAATGGCCTCCTGCTCTGCAGTGAGCACACGGGGTATCCGTTCATTCGCGTTGGAGGACCGCAACGGGAGGCAGTCGTTTTCAATCCAGTTTCGGTAGCCCTGTGGTAACTGAGCCTGGCGCTGTTTGTGTTCCTCCGCCAAAGAGGCGAGCCAAAGCAGGCTCTTTGAATCCCGGGATTTCCAAATTTCGGTCCAATAGTGGTCTGCCGGATTCCATTCAAAATGAGATTGGGTGAACTTCCGGCCACACAGGCTCAGTTCGACTTTCTCTACAAGGGTGGCCGATGCGGGAAGGTTTGCGACTTCTTTGACGGATGCGTGTTTTTTGTAAGCCATACTACCCCTAATCGCATCAGGTTTCCCCCGGGCCGTATCCGTCCGAGACCTTATAAAACAACCGGAGACAAGACTGGAGCCATTCGGGCTCAAACTCAGCGGGGATGAAGCTGGGCACGCGACTGAGGAATGCGCCCGCCTGCGGCCAGGGGCATGGGGGACGTGGAATTCGTACAATTCGTAAAATTCGTATATTTTGCGCTCAGGAAATCAAAACCGACCATGGTGAGAGCCCTGCGGCCTCACAAAATCCGGCCGATGGAAGCGACGGCTGCTTTGAGCCGGTCGGCCTCATGATGGGTGTAGGTCTTGTGGGCTTCGCGGGAGGAATGCCCGGCGAGTTCCTGCCGCAGTTCCTCCGGAACGCCCGCGTTGGCGAGTGCGGAAACAAAGGTGTGTCGCAAGGAGTGGAAGGAGAGCGTTGTGGTGGTGCGCCCCGCGCTACGGCCCGCGCTCTGTCCGCGGCGAAGGATCTCCCCCCGGATGCCGGCCTTCTCCATGAGGCGCTTGAACTGTCCGGAGAGGCCGCTTTTTCCGCCGGTGTACATGCCCGTGAGGGAGGCAAAGACCGGCGCCTTTCTGATTCCGCGCGGGACGGACTCCAGCCAGAGCCTCAGTTCGGGATGGATGGGAACCGCGACGGCTTTACCGGTTTTGGCGGTCTTGACCTTGAGGAAACCCGACTCCAAATCGATGGCCCCCCATTCGAGGTTGGCAATGTCGTTGAGGCGCAGTCCGGTGAGGACGGCAAGGAGGACGGCACCGGCCCAGTCCGTACCTTGTGCGGCGCTTACGAGTGAGCGGACCTGTTCGAGGGTGAAGACGTCGCGCTCGCCCTTTTGGGCGTCCCGGAGAGATTCAACGCCGATGCAGGGATTAGCGGGGATATACCCCTCGCGACGGGCGCGCTCGAAGGCGGCCGAGAGGACCTTGATGAGGCCGTTGACAGTGGAAGCCGAGCGTCCCTGTTGGTGGAGGCTTTCCCGCCAGCGCTCGACATCGGAGGGACCGATGGTGCCAAGCGCCATGCCGGCCTTGCGTCCCAGAAAGGCGAGGAAGCTGTCTCGCACCTGTTTGTATTTGAGGGTGGTCTTTTCCGATTTGGCGCCCTCCTTGATGCGGATCCAGTGCTCGAAAAAGTCGCGGACGCTGGCGAAGTGGAGGGGTTCGCCGGTGGCTTGTTCGAGGAGTTCGCCCATGACCTTGCGGATTTGCGCTTCGGTCATGGCGCCGCGCTTGGCGGTGAGTGCGGCTTTTTCCCACTCGACGGCCATCTGGAGGGCGAGTCTGCGGTCGGTGGTGCCGGTACTCTTTTGTTTGCGCTTGCCGTCTGCGCCTCGGAAGGCGGCGAACCAGAACGGGGAACGGGAGCCGGGCTTTTTGAGGATGCTTGCCACAGCTTCAACAAAAGCTTCAACAGCCACCCCTGTCAACGGTGTCTGCTGATGTCTCATTTACAG
>JBILWF010000468.1:0-3382 GCA_044370075.1 Chthoniobacteraceae bacterium
CCGCCGCGGAAATTGCCCACCGCCTGCCCCGCATCAAGGCGTCGGTTCTCGACAACGAACACGCTCCGGAACTGGTGAACCGTTTTCTGGACGTGGTGACCGCGCAGAAAAATTCCGCCATGCTGCTTTTGGACGGTGTGAATCTGGTTGTGGGGGGGTGTGTGGGCATGCTTCTGCTGGCGTTCTATCATCCGTTACTGCTGGGATTTGTGGGGATTGTGTTGCTGTCTATTGTGCTGGTGGTGTTTAGTTTCGGGGGTGGGGCGGTGCGTACCAGCATTCAGGAATCCATCTGCAAGTATCAGCTTGTGGATTGGTTCGAGCAGATCGCCGCAGCCCCGTTTCTGTTTAAAGGTCCCGGGGGCGCTGCGCTCGCCTCAGAGCGGGCGAATGAGATTGCTGCGCGGTATTTGCAGGCGCGTTCGGGTCACTTCCGGATCTTGATGCGGCAGGTGACGGGATTGCTGACCATTGAAGTGCTGGCGAGCGCGGCGCTGCTTGGGCTGGGGGGGTGGCTGGTCATCAGCCAGCAGCTGACCGTCGGGCAGTTGGTCGCCAGCGAGTTGGTGATGACCTCCGTTGCGGCATCTTTGTCGAAGTTGGGCAAAAAGCTGGAGGCCTGGTACGACGCCATGGCTGCGATGGACAAGCTGGGGCATGTTCTCGATCTGGAACTGGAGCGCTCCGATGGCGAAACCCCGGCGCCCAAGGAGAAGGCGATGCTTGTGCAGGCAGAAAGGCTCTCTTTTGCGTATGAGTCGGGGCGCTCGGTGTTCGAGGATTGGAGTTTTACGCTCGAGCCCGGGGTCCGGGTTGCGGTGCAGGTCGCCGAGGGCGGGGGCGGTACGGGGTTGCTGGAGATGCTTTTTGGGCTGCGCGCCGCGGACGGGGGGTATCTGCTGGCAGATGGCTTGGATTTGCGGAGCTGGTCGCTGGAAAGTCTTCGCCAGAATGTTCAACTTGCCCGGCGGGATGAAATTGTGGCTGGCACGGTGTCTGAGAATCTCCGCCTTGGCCGAACCGACATCGGGATTGACCAGATCCGGGAGGCTGTCCACCGGGTGGGGCTTCAGGGCGTGTTGCTGGATCGGGGGCAGGGCTTCGGGCTGGAACTCAAGATCGGGGGTGCACCCCTTTCCTCGGCGGACCGGGTGCGTCTGATTTTGGCCCGGGCGTGGGTGCAAAAACCCCGTTTGCTTTTAGTGGACGGTCTTTTGGACGGGCTGCGGGATTCTGTGATGCAGGAGATGGCGGCATTGCTGAAAGATCCTGCGCGCTCCTGGACCGTGGTGGTGGTCACGCACCGTGCGTCGGTGGCCGCGGCCTTTGAGACGGTTCTTACGCCCGGCGCCGCTTCTAAGATTTCCGATTAAATTTCCCTGTTATGCGTTCCACTTTTTCCTTTGATGACTCCCTGATGCCAGCCCTGACGCTGGCCAATCCGACTCGTTTGACGCGGTGGCTGAGCTTTTTGCTGGTTTCCGGATTTCTCTTTCTGGTTTTAGGGATGGGTTTTTTACCGTGGCGCCAGTTTGTGCTGGGGTCGGGGCGGGTGATTGCGTTTAACCCGCTGGACCGTCGCTTGAACGTGGAGGCGCAGGTGTCCGGCCGGGTGAAGCATCTGCATGTAGTCGAGGGCCAGCGGGTGAAGAAGGGTCAGCCTGTGGTGGAAATCGAGGACAACGATCCCAATCTTCTCAACAACCTGCGTGCTCAGCGGGAGGCGATTGAAAGCCGGCGGGATTTTGGGCGCAGCCGGGTGGAGTCTTTGGAATCCCAGATAACGCAGCAGGCCCTCGCCAAGGCCCAGGCCATTGATTCGGCCCAGCAGCGCGTGAACGCCACCAAGGCGGCTTCGGAGACGGCGATTTTGAACTTCCGCCGGACCGATTCGCTTTTTGAAAAGGGCCTCGCTTCGAAGCGGGATCACGAGTTGGCAACCCTGCAGCGGGATTCGACAGAGGCCGATTTCAAGTCGGCCGATGCAACCCTTAAGCGCACGTCCAACGACTTTGACGCGACCATTGCTTCCATTCAGGCGCAGAAAGGTTCCGCCTTGGGGGACGTGGCTTCGGCGGAGCGGGACCTGTCGGTTATCGACGTTCAAATAAACCAGAACCTCCGCCAGGTCATGGAGGCTCCCCGCGACGGCATCGTCTTGCAGGTGGCGGCCACCGACGGCACGTACCTGCGGCCCGGCTCTCTGGTGTGCGTAATCATCCCGGAAACGGAGAGCCGGTTTGTCGAAGTGTGGCTGGATGGGAACGATACGCCGCTGCTGCATCCGCGCACGGAGGAAAACGGCAAAGTGGTGCCCGGCAGCGATGTCCGTCTGGCGTTCGAGGGCTGGCCCGCGGTGCAGATGATCGGGTGGCCCAACCTTGCGATTGGGACTTTCGGCGGGGAGGTCGTTTTCGTGGATGCCGCCGATGACGGAAAAGGCAAGTTCCGCGTAGTGATAGCCCCCAAGGCCGACACGGTGCGGCGCAATGGAAAAACCGTCGAAGTCGACTGGCCGGACCGCAACCGCTGGCTGCGCCAGGGCGTGCGCGCCAACGCGTGGGTCATGCTGAGGCAGGTGCCCCTGTGGTACGAGATTTGGCGGCAAATCAACGGATTCCCGCCCCTGCCCTCCGGGGATGCCTCCAAAATGGACCCCTCCAAGAAGTGAAAATCCCCCCTTTTTCTCCAGTGAGCGCTTCCACCCGCGCCCTCGTTTTTGTCCTTGCCGGTGTTCTGCTGGGGGCTCCCGCGCGTGCGCAGCGCCTCTCACCGCCCCTGCAGTTGCCCGAGGTGCTCGAGAGCGTCCGCAACCAGTATCCCCCGCAGCTTGCGGCCATGATCGAACAGGACATCGCCAACGGAAGGGTGCGTCAGGCGCAGGGTTCTTTCGATCTGAACCTGAATGCGGGCGGCGCCTCGAATCTTGCCGGTTTTTACGACGGCCGCAGCGGGTACGCCAACCTTGAAAAGCCCCTGCCTTTTTGGGGGGGCAATGTGTACGGAGGCTACCGTTTGAGTTCGGGGTATTTGCCCAACTACAACAAGGACCGCACCAGCATGGATGGAGAGGCCGTGCTGGGGTTCCGGATCCCGATTTTACGCGACGGCACCATTGACCGCCGGCGCGCCAGTCTCTGGCAGGCGCAAATCGATCGGGAGCTGGCCGATCCCTTCATTCTGCGGCAGTATCTGGACTTTGTGCGGGCGGCCTCTGTGGCTTACTACGGGTGGGTGGCGGCGGGGCAGCGTGTGCTGCTGACCGAAGAGCTCATGCGCATCGCCAAGGACCGCGACAGCGCCATCGCCGAACAGGTGCGCAGCGGGGCTTCCGCGCCGATTGTGCAGGTGGACAACCAGCGCTTGGTCGTCAGCCGCCAAA
>JBILWF010000686.1:0-3376 GCA_044370075.1 Chthoniobacteraceae bacterium
GACCTTGGCGCCACGCGACAGCAGCCCCTCGATGACCGGGATCGCGGGGCTCTCGCGCCAGTCGGTGATGTCGCGTTTGTACGCGGCGCCGAGCACGAGCACACGGCTGCCCTTGAGCGCGCGCTCGTCGTCGTTCAAGGCCAGCGCAATGCGCTCGACGACGTAGTTGGGCATCGCGTTGTTGATGTCGTCCGCGACCTCGATGAAGCGCGTGCGGTAGTTCATCGCGCGCAGCTTCCAGCTCAGGTAGTGCGGGTCGATCGGGATGCAGTGGCCGCCGAGCCCAGGCCCCGGCCAGAACGGCATGAAGCCGAACGGCTTGGTCGCCGCTGCCTCGATGATCTCCCAGATGTCCAGCCCGAGCTTGTTCGCGATGACGGCGGTCTCGTTCACGAGGCCGATGTTCACGGCGCGGAACGTATTCTCGAGAATCTTGACCATCTCGGCCGCGGTCGGGCTTGAGACACGCACGACCCGCGTGGTCACGCAGGCGTAGAGCGCCTCCGCCGCGTCCGTGCATGCGGGCGTCACGCCACCGACGACCTTGGGCGTGTTGCCGACCTGGAACACAGCGTTGCCTGGGTCGATGCGCTCCGGGCTGAACGCCAAGTGGAAGTCTACGCCCAAGACCAAGCCCGTGCGCTCAAGCATCGGGCCGACGACCTCGACGGTCGTCCCCGGCCACGTGGTGCTCTCCAAGATGATGAGCTGGCCTTTGCGGAGCCGGGTCGCGACGCGCTCAACCGCCGACACGACGAAGCTCAGGTCGGGGTCGCGGGTCTTGTTGAGCGGCGTCGGCACGCAGATCGCGACCGCGTCGCAGCCCGCGAGCACAGCGTCGTCCGTCGTCGCGCTGAAGCGACCAGCGGCGACGAGGCGCGCGACCTCCTCGGCAGGCACGTCGGGGATGTGCGACTGACCTGCCGAGAGCAGCGCCGCCTTGGAGGCGTCGACATCGAAGCCAACCACCGTGTGGCCCGCGTCCGCGAAGCCGACGGCGAGCGGAAGGCCGACGTAGCCCAAGCCGACGACGCCAATGGTCGCTTGCCGCGCAGCCAAGCGGCGCAGGAGCGTCGCGGTGAAGTCTGGGCCTGCGGCTAGGTTCGATGGGGCTTGCACGCTCGCGCTCCCTAGAGTGAACGATGGTCGACGGCATCCGAGTATGAAGAGCGGGGCGGCAGTCGACAAGCCCCGCACGCTACGCCTTCTTGCGCCGCCTTTTTGACCCCCGCACGACGCCGACTGTCTCAGGCCCCGCGCAGGGCCGGGCCAAAGTCGACGAAGTCAGCGCGACACGGCGCGTCCGTTGTGGCCTCGAGGTGGTCGACCCGCCCGACGTGCGCGGCGATGAGCATCGCGGCGCGCGTCCCATAGGCGGGCGTGTGAATGCACACGGCGTCCAGCGCGCGCAGCGTGTCCTGATCGAAGAGAGCGTGGTCTGTCGGGAAGGCCCCTGGGGGCGATGCCTCGTGGCTGGCGAGAGCGCCGACGAGCGCACGGCGTGTCCCCGGCCAGTCGGACGGCACCTCGGCGAGCGCTCGGCGCAAGCGGTTGACCTTGGGATAGGTCGTGTCATCGAGCGTCGACGTCGCGAGGACGTGAACGCCGCTCGCAACGCGCTCGATCCGCACTGCGCGCGCCTCGGGTCGAAAGTAGGCGATGCGCAGACCGTCTGCCGTGCCGAACAAGAGCTGCCCGCCGTTGAAGTCGGCGGGGTCGACTGAGGCGAGCAGGTCACATGCCGCCTCCGTGTCGCCTAGACGAAGCACCTCGAGCACAACCTCGCCCCGAGAGCGCGGCGCAAGCAGGGTGGGACGCGTCGGTCTCAAATTGGTCAGTCCCGCCACAAAGCCGACGGCGTTGACGCCGAACCACGTACCGCCGCGCTCCAAGTCGCGGCCAGCCAGCGCGCGCGGTGCCTCCGCCACCACCTCAAGGCCGGTCGCCGGCCGCGCGTAGAGCTCGTCTCGGTTCGCCGCGACGACGAGCGGCCAGGCGGGGTGGGCGTTGAGCAGGAGAGCGATCGTGCACATGCCGCTCACTTTGCACGAACCCGAGACGCCCCGCGCGCATCTCTCCCACGTTCCGCCCACCTCGGAGGTCCCCATGAGCTTTTTTCTCGCCGCTCTGCTCGCCGCCACCCAAGCCGTCAGCGGCCTGGCCCAGCTCGACCTGAAAGCCCTCGACGGCCAGCCGTTCGCGACCCCGTCGCTGGCGGGTAAGGCCGTGCTCTTCGTCAACGTCGCCAGCCGCTGCGGCTACACCACGCAGTACGCGGGGCTGCAGCAGCTGTACGCGCAGCACAAGGACAAGGGCCTCGTCGTCGTCGGTGTGCCCTGCAACCAGTTCGGTGGGCAGGAGCCCGGCACGGCCGAGGAGATCAAGACCTTCTGCTCGACCCGCTACAGCGTCGAGTTCCCCCTGCTCGCCAAGCAGGACGTGAACGGGGCGAAGCGCAGCGCCCTCTACTCTTGGCTCATCGGCAGCAGCGCCGGCGCCGGCCAAGACATCGGCTGGAACTTCGAGAAGTTCGTCGTCGACCGACAAGGGCAGGTCGTGGCGCGGTTCCCCTCGAGCACGCGCCCCGACTCGCCTGAGCTCGCGGCCGCCATTGAGCGCGCCCTCGCGGCGCCGACCAAGGCGCCCTGACGCCGCGCTAAAGACTCGGTCGGCCGCCCGTCCGGGCCGCCAAGCGCCACGCGCCGTCATCCGGGCCGACGAGCTGGTGGCCTAGGAGCCCCGCCAAGCGGACGAGCCCATCCGGGGGCGGCTGGTTCAAGGCCCCGAGCCAAGCGTCCACGCCGCGTTCCACCGCGGTCAAGCGCAGCGTGACGACGTCACCCTCGAACCGAGGGCTGGCCTCGATGACCATCTGCCGCAGCAGCACAAGTGTGGTACTCCCCACCATCAGGCCCGCCGGGCACTCGACCTCGACGCGGCTCGACGAGACTTCGGTGCCGCGGGTCGCACGCGAGACTACGTCGCCGAGGCTCTCCGGCGTCTGGGGCATGAGCGCCTCGTCACCCGCGACGAGCGCACGGAGTCCGTCGAGCATCCCATTCGCGCGCTTGACCTCGTCCGCTGCACGCGCGAGGGCGCCCCGCAGCGCGGCAATGTCGACGTCCACCGGAGCGCTCGCCCGCGCCAGGCGCGCGTCGACGCCCCCTAACCAGTTGAGCGCCGCCGCGAGGGGTTGCCTCAGGTCATGGATTGACGACCTGAGGTGGATTCCCGCACGCAAATATCCGAATATGGCGCCGTCATCAGACTCATCGTTCATAGGTTCGCCCATCTTCATCAGGAGGCCTCCCTTGGCGAAGCCCATCGTCAAAAGAAAACCAG
The DNA here is from genome assembly GCA_044370075.1 of Chthoniobacteraceae bacterium. Taxonomy (GTDB): domain Bacteria; phylum Verrucomicrobiota; class Verrucomicrobiia; order Chthoniobacterales; family Chthoniobacteraceae; genus Chth-196. Next base: position 3,343 of record JBILWF010000686.1, read on the forward strand.
AGCCACCCTGCGTGTATATCGTGGACGACGACAC
>JBILWF010000469.1:0-3372 GCA_044370075.1 Chthoniobacteraceae bacterium
GACACCGCCTCCGAAGCGCGCACCCAGGCCCCGATGCGCACCAGGTGAATGAGTTCCTCGTCCTTGTTCTGGTTTAAAATGCGGACGAGGTCGCTTTCGGTTCCTTCCAGTTCCTGACAAACAACCGACCACGCCCGCTTTTCTGCGGACTCCGCAAGGCTTTTGCTGCGCTCGAGAAGTTCGTTTTGAATTCCGAGGGGTTTGGCGATGTTGAGTAAATCCTTGTTCAGGTTACGCGTGTGCTGCGCGTCCTCGGCCTGGGCCGCCAGATAGCCCTCGGCCAGAATGCTTCCCAGAGCCAGGGCGATGTGGGTGCGCGTGGTGAGTTTCGCGGATAGGGGCGGCAGGAATTGGGAGGGCCAGTCGGGCTTCAGGCACGCGGTGGCCGCCGAAAAGAGCCCCTTCGGAGAGTAGGGGGCGGGAGCAACGGGGGCGCCCTCCACACCCCAAACGAGCGTGGCAGCCCACAGAACCAGACCGACGGTCAGGATTTTCCACGCCCCGCGGCTTCTCAGAGGACAAGTGGCGGTCGGGACCCGCGGATGCAAAAAACCTCTCATCGTCCTCTCTAGTATACGCCGCGCTTGGACGCTGTCAGTTTTCTTTCTTCATGCAACCAAGGCGCGTGTCAAAGTTTGCCCCTGACGCGATGCATCGCTGCCCCGAGACCGAGCGTTCTCGGCTTGCAAAGGAGTGCCTTGTGACCTAGTGTCTCACGCTCCGTAAGCGTTTTGCCAGGGTAGCTCAGAGGTAGAGCAGGGGACTCATAAGCCCTTGGTCGGGAGTTCAATTCTCCCCCCTGGCACCCAGTGTGCTCGAGGTTCCTGTGCTGTACGATCCCGCACGACTCCAGAGCCCCATGGGGCTCGCCCAGCCTGCTGTTACGCTCTAATGCACCCTAACGCGTGGTAAGTCGCAGAAACTGGTTGGGGCCCGTCTTCACAAACCAGGAGGGCCCCCCGGTTTCTTCCACTCCATTGGCCCGTTCCTCTGGGACGTACAAGCGAAGGGCCCCGTCGTCCGTTCGACCCACAACGCGCATGCGCACGTCGGGGATGATTTCAATCTCCCCCGAAGCCTCCCGCAACGTGGATTCTCGAAACCGCAGTTCGGGCCTGCTCGAACCCTCTCTCGGGAACCACGCGCGGTCCCCGACCGCCGTGGGTTCATGGAAAACTTCAAGCGCCTTGCGCCCGCCTTTATCCATCCGGACGGAGGTGCCGGCAACACAGAGTCCTGCCGCCAGAAACGCCAGCCACACGGGGGCTTTTGCGTTTAAATCAGCGGCGCCGGGTGAGACTTGCGTCACGGGATCCTCGGGGTTCGGGAGATGAGGAACGGGCGCCATGGGTGATTGGGAAAATTCCGGGGGCGATGCGTGGCTGGAGAACAACGACTAGTCTTCGGACGTGCTGAGTTTTGCCAGAATGGAGAGGTCCTCCAGAGTTGTGGTGTCCCCGCTGATGGTCCCTCCAGAGGCAATCTGCTTGAGCAAACGCCGCATGATTTTGCCGGAGCGCGTTTTGGGAAGGGCTTCCGCAAACCGAATGTCGTCCGGGGTGGCAACCGGCCCGATGACGTGCCGGACATGCTTTTTGAGGTCGTTGCGCAGCTGTTCGGTGGGCGTGACGTCCTCCTTGAGGGTCACAAAACACACCACCGCCTGGCCCTTGAGTTCGTCGGGGCGCCCCACCACGGCGGCCTCGGCTACCACCGGATGGGATACCAGTGCGCTCTCGAGTTCGCTGGTGCCGATCCGGTGCCCCGCCACATTGAGGACATCGTCAATGCGGCCCACGATCCAAAAGTAGCCGTCCTTGTCCCGCCGTGCACCGTCGCCCGCCAGATACATGCCCTTGAATTCGCTCCAGTACGCCTGCTTGTAGCGGGGCTTGTCGCCATGAATCGTCCGGAGCATCGAGGGCCATGGTTTGCGGATGACCAGTTTGCCTCCTTCGTTGGGGCCCACTTCCTTGCCGGCATCATCCACAATCGCGGCATCCACCCCGAAGAAAGGCAGCGTGGCAGACCCCGGTTTGGTTGCAACAGCGCCGGGCAGCGGGGAAATCATGATGGAGCCGGTTTCGGTCTGCCACCACGTGTCCACGATAGGGCATCGCCCACCGCCCACCGTGTTGTGGTACCACATCCACGCCTCGGGGTTGATGGGTTCCCCCACCGAACCGAGAAGCCGCAGGCTCGAAAGATCGTGTTTTTTCACCCAGTGGTCCCCCCACCGGATGAAGGAGCGGATGGCGGTCGGAGCCGTGTAAAATATGGTGACCCGGTAGTCCTCGATGATTTTCCAGAACCGGTCGTTCTCAGGATAGTTGGGCGCGCCCTCGTACATGAGGGAGGTCGCGCCGATCGCAAGCGGCCCGTACACCATGTAGCTGTGTCCGGTCACCCAGCCTATGTCGGCAGTGCACCAGTAAACGTCCTCGTCCCGGATGTCGAAGATGTACTTGGTCGTTGCGTGTGCACCTACCAGATATCCCCCCGTGGAGTGGAGGATTCCCTTGGGTTTTCCGGTGGAACCGGAGGTGTACAGGATGAAGAGCGGGTGCTCGCTGTCGAGGGCAACGGGCGGGCAGACCGAGCTGACTTTGGCAATTTCTTCGTGCCACCAGTGGTCGCGTCCCTCCACCATTGGGGTCGCCTGGCCGGTGCGTTGAAAAACCAGCACGCCCCGGATGGTCTGCGCATCGTCCTTGAGCGCTTCGTCCACATTTTTCTTGAGCGGCACCACGCTGCCCCGCCGGTATCCCCCGTCAGCGGTCACAACCAGCACGGCTTGGGAGTCCGTGATGCGGTCCCGGATGGCTTCCGCGCTAAATCCGCCGAATACCACCGAATGCGTGGCCCCGATCCGGGCGCAGGCCAGCATGGCGATGGCCGCTTCGGGAACCATGGGCATGTAGATCAAAACCCGGTCGCCTTTGCGCACCTTGTGGGCCTTGAGCACGTTCGAAAAACGGCACACTTCCCGGTGCAGTTGCTGGTAGGTCAGCGCGCGTTTTTCACCCAACTCTCCCTCCCATAGCAGCGCAGCCTTGTTTTGGCGCGGGGTTCCCAAATGCCGGTCGAGGCAGTTCTCGGATACATTGATCTTCGCTCCGACAAACCACTTGGCAAACGGCTCCTTCCACTCAAGCACCTTTTTCCACGGCGCCTGCCACACGAGTTCGCGGGCCTCCCGCGCCCAGAATTTGTCGGGCTGTTTAATGGATTCCTCCCAGAGCTTTTTGTACTCGGCGAGGCTGCCAACCCGGGCTTTTTTGCTGAAATCCTTCGCCGGTTTGAAAACGCGCTTTTCGATCAGGTGTGGAGCGGTGCTTTTGGAACTCATGGAGGGCGGGGTGTTTGGAATGT